>JAKSMA010000223.1 GCA_024400895.1 Muribaculaceae bacterium
TATCTCCGAATGGCAGCTGCCTTCTTCTATTTCTTCAATGTCGATAAATTCTTCTGCCATATTAGCGTTTAGAGCGTGGAACGAGACGTTTGTTACCAAGCGAGTCGACTATGACTTCGAATTCGCCGCTTTCTATTTTCTCCTTTATGATAGTGTCGCGCTCACTGCCAAGTGGGTCGAATTCCACAGTTTCAATTGAGCCATCGCCAATTGATACCACAATCTTAGAGTTGAGGGCGGCCTTCGTGCCGGCTGCCACTGTGCGTCCATTCACCTTCACAGCCATAATCAAACCTTGCATTTCGCTTGGCACGGTGTCGGTGGTCACATGTCGGAAACCGAGGGTCTTAAGTGTGGTCACACCATCGGTGCCAGCCATGTCGGTGATGTCTTTTGGAATTTCCACCTGTGGTGGATACAGACAGTTCATAGTCAGCAAAATCGGACGTGCAAATTTCACTGAAGATCCAGCATTAGGGCTTTGGTCGGTCACAACGCCTGGAGCATAGTCCTCGTTGTAAATGGAGTCGATGGTGTATGAGAGCCCAGCATCTTCCAAAATGTCGATAGCTTGGTCGATGAGTTTCCATCTCACGTCGGGCACCTTGGTTTGGTTGCCGTGATCAGTGAAGATATGAAATGTAGCCAGCGTAGAGGCAAGCTATAAGTGTAATGATTACCAGTAGGAAATTTGCCAGTACTGGATGCTTTTCTTTGAAGCTTATGAATGGGTTTTTGCTCACTTTTCCTGAGTATTTAAATTAAAGTACAAAGTTAATGTATTTCACTCGCTTATGCAACAATTCCCCGCCGAAAAACATCACGCACTCGCCATCAAAAATTTAATAAATACATTTTAATACAGCCCCTTATATGCTATGGGAAATTATTGTTTTATCGTTGCTTACCTATCTATCCCTCAATCCAAATTATTTGTCAGTTTATGAAATAGATAGAGTTGGGTGCGAAAAAAAGGCGGCTCTTTGGGTGAAGAACCGCCTTTGTGCGTATAGGGATTATGATGGAATTATTTCATCACTTTCTTTGACGACTTGCTGCCGTCGGTGTAAGTTGTAACCACGATGTTCACGCCTTCGAATGGGGTAGCGCTCTGCATACCAGCGAGGTTGTAGTAGTTGATGCTCTTCACAGCCTTGCTGTTGTTGACATCTGTAACTGCTGTTGGTTGTGGCACGTATGGTTCGCCCACGTAAACTTGGTATTTTGCATAGCCATTGCCCATGCAGTATTCATAGAGCCATATGTGGTTTTCGTCGATTGGTTCAACTGCATACCATGCACCAGTGGTTGGGTTTGCACTGTAACCGCCTGTGCCAAGCACTGGTTGGGTAAAGATTGAAGCCTTGTTGGCGCTCATGTCCTTGATGGTGAAGCCGCCATTGTAGTTCGAGCCGCTGCTGTGGAGGAAGAGCTTGTGACCTGCGATGGTGAAGTAAGCACCGCCCACGCTGCTGTTGCGACCAGGAGCTGTGGTCGTGGCGCCGCTTGATACGTAGCCACCCTTGTCTTCCTTGTTGTAGAGGTAGTAGCCGTTGGCGCGAACTTGGTAGATGAAGTTTTGAGGACCATTGATAGGGAAGATGATACCTGCTGTAGAAGCAGTGATGCTGAGGTTGCCAGAAGTAATCACTTCTTCCACTTTACCTTCCACAATCTTCACGGCGTTCATCACGGTTTGTCCGTTAGGGAAGAAGTAAACGTAGCCGCCCGATTCGCTCATCACGTCGCCACTGGCAGTGATAAAGTTGGTCTGGCCAGGGTTGTTGAGCGAGCAGTTCACTTCGGTGCAGTCGTTAGCGTCGCCACCACGGTAGATAATCATCTTGTTAGGTGTCTTGGTGATGCCGTCGGCACGTTGAATTAGGTTGCCAGCATCGTCAAAGCAGATACCGTGGCTGTTGGTACCCTTACCGTTGAAAGCGTTAGGAATTTCACCTGTTTCGCCGTAGGTGATGAGTTCGCTTGTGGTGTAGTTGTTCACATAGAACACGCCATTTTTCACAGCTGCCACTTGTGCGCTGTTGCGAGTTGATTCAGTTGCGACGCCAGAAGGGAAGTTTTCAGGCAAGTTTTTCATGTCGCGGCAATACATGAAAGCGGTGTCAACCTTCACTTCGAGAGGGTCGAGCACTGGTTCAATGTCGTTCCAGTCGATGTCGGCCAATTCAGGCATGTCGCTTGGCACGAGGTAGTCGCAAGTCATCATGGTCACGCCCATGCCGCCCACGCTCTTGTAGGTGGCGAGGCTGTTGACAGTCCATGCTGCCACTTCCATACCGAGGTCGTGATAACTCTTCACTGCGTAAATATCGAAATCGCCCACTTGAATGCTTGGGGTGAGATTCCATGTTTTGCACCATTCTTGGGCTCCGTTCCATCCGGTAGAGCAAAGGAATTGACATTTAAATTCTGGATAGTTGGTCTTTACATATTCAAGTGAAGGCTTCATGCTGGTGAGAATCACCACCTTGTCGGCCATTCCCTTGTCCTTGATGAGCTTAGCCAAGCCAGGGAAGTTGCTCATGTCGTTGCTGTTGATACCAGTGGCCCACTTCAGCTCAATGACAGGAAACACATTTTTTTCTTTACAAATGTCGAGGTATTCTGCAATTGTGCAGATGTGGCCGGTGTAGGTCACGCCACCACGAGTTTGGGTGTAGGTTTCGGCTTGCAGTTGTGCGAGTGTTGCACTTGCCACGGTAAGGTTACCGCCTACAGCGTTGGTGGTTTCGTCGTGACTAATGACGTATTGGCCGTCGCTGGTGACGCGTACGTCGCATTCAAGGCCATCAAAATGATAGAAATCGGCACCGTTGCGGAAGGCTTCTTCTGTGTTCATCACACCCTTGTAACTACCGCGGTGTCCCACGAATTTAGGCTTCCAAGCCCAAGCTTGTCCCACTACCAGAGACATAGCCAAAATGAGTAATAATTTTCTCATGATGTTAATGGTTTAGTTGTATTAGTAGATGATTGAATTAGTATATTAAGTTGATGCGAAGTTAGTGAAAATCCTTCAACACGCAAAGCAAAAAGATAATAAAAAAGCGACGCCCCCGAATTTATTTCGAGAGCGTCTGCTTGGGTTATTTTTTGTCGAGAAAATCGAGAAATTGAGAAGCCGAAAAATCTAATCTCTAATCTCTAATCTCTAATCTCTAACTTCTAACTTCTAACTTCTAACTTCTAACTTCTAATCTCTATCATCACTTCTTCAGCCATTCGTCGAGCCATCGGAAGTATTCGCGTTGCCAGAGAATGCTGTTTTGTGGTTTAGTCACCCAGTGGCATTCGCTTGGGAAGAGTACCATGCGAGCAGGGATGCCACGCATCTTGGCAGCATTGAATGCTTGCATAGTTTGGCTGTAAGAGATGCGGAAGTCGTTTTCACCGGTCACCACGAGGATAGGGGTATCCCAGTTTTGGACGAAGTTCTTAGGGTCGGCATCGCGATAGCTCTTCA
>JAKSMA010000224.1 GCA_024400895.1 Muribaculaceae bacterium
ACGAACTGATGAGAAATTTAAGACAAAATTTGGAGTCGATGGGCTACGCTGTGTTTCGCATCGACTCTTCAGTAAAAAATAAGCAATTACCCGACAATACACGGCTGAATATGCTGATACTCTGCCTTAGTGGCGAAGCTGTGATTGATGGAAACATGCAGCGTTTAACGCTGGAAAAAGGTGCTCGTATGCTGGTCCCTCATGTGATTCAGACGAAAGTTTTGGATGTGACACCTGATTTCGACGCATGGGTGATGGTGATGGAAGAATCATTCTCCCGCGATATATCGGTGGGTGTGCCGACCGAATTGCTGGGGCTGCTATTTGCACGTCCAGTGAAAGTGGTGACCGACGAACAAGAATGGAAACTGCTGAATAGCTTGATGGAAAGTATGTATCTCTACGACACGATGAAGAGCAGTAGGCGTTCGTTGGAAGTGTCGGGGTGCATTTTCCGAAGCATGCTTTTGGTGATGGCAGAGAGAGAATTCAACTCGGGCGATTTTACAAAAATGCCTATGTACACTATGGCCGATACCTATTTTCGTGAATTTGTGCGATTGGTGGCCGACCACAGCGCCAAGGAGCATGAGGTGGCATTCTATGCCGATCGACTCAATATCACCACCAAATATTTGAGCGATATCTGTAAGCAAAAGACCAACAAGGGTGCAAAAGAACTGATTTCTGGCATTTTGATTTCGAAATTGAAACGCGACATCAAGTTGAGTGGCCTTTCACTCAAGGAGATATCGTACATGTATGGTTTTGCCGATCAGTCGAGTATGGGTAAGTTCTTTAGAAAAATGACTGGTTTATCGCCATTGGCATTTAAGCAAAGTGGCGGTATGGTTAGCGATTGACAGTTTAATGGAGAAGAGATATAAGATTTTTCTGTTGATATTACTGGGTGCTTTCACAGCGTTTGCACCGCTTATCAACAATACGCTCGGGCCTATTCTGGGCCTTGTGGCAGAGCATTTTCATTCCACTCAGACTGTGGTGAACATGGGCTTGACGGCCAGCATGATAGGTTTGGCCACCGGCCAATTGGTGCTCGGCCCGCTGAGCGACAAGTATGGGCGTAGACGCCCACTCATTTTGGCTGTGGCGCTATTCTTTATAGCTTCGCTTGCGGTGGCTTTCTCTACGAGTATGGAGATGTTTATTGCCTTGCGTTTTGTGCAAGGCTTCGGCGGAGCAGGGGGTATTGTGATTTCACGCTCCATAGCCGCCGACAATTTCAAAGGCCATGAGCTGATGACTGTGATAGCCATTACCGGCTCAATCAACGGCATTGCGCCGATTGTGGCTCCTATGGCCAGCGGAGCGATGGCGGGTATCGCTGGTTGGCAAGGGGTATTCTTCATGCTTGCGGGCGTAGGCTTGCTGATGGCGATTGGCACCTATCATTTGCGTGAATCATTGCCCGATGGCCGTCGTGTGGGTCGTCCGTTGTTAGCCACCTTCCGCCTCTATGGCACTGTTGTTCGCAATAAGCAATACATCCTTTATGTGCTGCATCAATGCACTGCCGAGGTGATTCTTTTCGGCAACATCGCATCGGTGTGGAGCTTCCTCAGCCACTATGGTTACACCGATCAGATGCAAGCCAGCATGGCACTTTCGGTTAACGGCATCTTCATTGCTATCGGTGCCGGAAGTGCTGCCAAATTCAAGAAAGCCACCAGTGGTGTGAAAGTGAGCTGCATAGGTATGATAGTGCTGAGCACTATTGAAGCCGTGGTGCTTTTCCTTGATTTAGGTTTTTGGCCCTACGAAATCGTGCTCTGCACACTGCTTGTGTTTATGGGCTTCACCCTCACCGCATCCACCACAATGGCATTGGAGAGCGAGCGCAAACAAGCGGGTACGGCATCAGCACTGTTTGGCGCGATGGGATTTGTGTCGGGTGCACTCACAGCCCCAGTGGTTGCCCTCGGTAATCCTGTGCACAGCACCGCCATCGCATTTGTGGCTGGTGCCACACTCTCGTGCATCTTCGGCTACTTCGCCCTCCGCCAAACCGCGAAGGCGGGAAATTTGAATGTTGAAACGGATTTTGGTGCATGATTCCTGAGAAATGATGAAAAAAATTTGATGGATAATATGGGATTTTGTAACTTTGTGTCTGTAAAATGGCTCTAATTTTAGGTGTTTGATAGTGTAAAATGGCTCTAATTTTAGGTGTTTGATAGTGTAAAAATGGCTCTAATTTTAGGTTTTTGTCGGTAAAAATGGCTCTAATTTTAGGTTTATATGAAGTATTTGAAAAGAAAAATTGATACTTATCTTGTTGAGTGGAAGGAGTCTGTGAATAAAAAGCCGCTCATAGTTAAGGGCGCTCGTCAAGTGGGTAAAACTGAAGCAATATTGAATTTTGCGACAAAGCACTATGAGAAAGTCGTGAAGATTAATTTTGCCGAGGAACCGCATTACAAAGCAATAGTCCAAGATGGCTATAGTGCAGATGCGATTTTGAAGAATATCACTATACTTAATCCTAAGGTTCATTTTGAGGAAGGGAATACACTCATCTTCTTTGATGAAGTGCAGGAGTTTCCCGATATTGCCACTTCTCTTAAGTTCTTTCGCATTGACGGTCGATACGATGTGATCTGCTCGGGTTCACTGTTGGGTATCCATTATCACCAGATTGAACACAATAGTGTGGGGTATAAGGTGGACTATAATATGTATTCTATGGACTTTGAGGAATTTCTTTGGGCCAAAGGATACAGTGATGCCACTATTGATGGGCTGTACCAGCATGTGGTAGAGAGAAGTCCGTTCAGTGCATTAGAACATAAGGTATTCATGTCGCTTTTTCGAGACTACTGCATCACTGGAGGTATGCCAGAAATCGTGTCGCAATATGTAGAGCATGAAACGTTTGAAGGAGTGCTTGAAATGCAGCAACAATTGGTGCTTGACTATAAAGAAGATGTACGCAAATATGTACATGGCATAGAACAAACTCGCATTATAAATGTTTTTAACCGCATTCCTATACAGCTTGCGCAAGACAACAAGAAATTTCAGATATCAAAGGTCGCCTCAGGGGCAAAAAACAAGGACTACTGGGGATGCATAGAGTGGCTTCAAGATGCAGGTATTGTGAATATTTGCTATTGTATGAACTTTCCGGAATTACCTATTAAAGGCAACTATGATGACTCAAAATACAAACTATACTATGCCGACACAGGGCTTCTTGTCGCCCAACTTGATGAAGAGTCTCAGGTGGACTTTAGGGAAAATCAAAATATGGGTACATACAAAGGTGCTTTGTATGAGAACATTGTAGCGGAAGCTCTGCGTAAATCTGGTGCAGAGTTGTTTTACTACAAGCGGCAGGATTCTACTTTGGAAGAAGATTTCTTTATGCGTACGCGCTGGAGTCTCGTCCCTATCGAGGTGAAAGCACG
>JAKSMA010000225.1 GCA_024400895.1 Muribaculaceae bacterium
CGTCTTTAAATTCCACCATCGAATGAACAATCGACTGAGGATGAACAACGATTTCGATATCGCGTTGCGAAACATTGTAAAGCCATTTAGCCTCAATCATTTCAAAGCCTTTGTTCATCATCGTTGCAGAGTCGATGGTAATTTTAGCGCCCATACTCCAGTTGGGATGCTTTAAGGCATCAGCAGCCGTCACTTGTTCCAATTTATCTTTAGAGAATGTACGGAACGGGCCTCCTGACGCAGTGAGAATCAACTTGTTGATATCTTCATGACGCTCGCCTACAAGGCATTGATAGAACGCCCCATGCTCCGAATCCACTGGATAGAGCACAGATTCTGAAGTAGCGAGCAAGCGTGTAATCAAATCGCCTGCCACCACAAGCGTTTCTTTATTGGCCAATGCAATCTTCTTGCCTGCGCCAATAGCTTTGATAGTAGGAGCCAGACCACTATACCCCACCATTGCAGTCACCACAGTGTCAATCTCTGGCGCTGTCACACAGTCGGCCACAGCTTGTTCACCGGTCAGAACTTCTATCCCGGTGCCAGCCAAAGCAGTTTTCACTTTCTCGTGGTGAGCCTCATTGGCAATAACCACAGTGTGTGGCATATATTTCAGGGCCTGCTCTATCAGCAAGTCTGCACTATTGTTTGCCACCAGCACCCAAGCCTTAAACAGGTCGGGGTACTCACTCACTATTTCAAGTGTTTGGCGCCCGATCGAGCCGGTGCTGCCCATGATGGCTATATTTCTTATTGTTTTCACAAAAAATCGTTTTATTCTAATTTACAAAGTTACGGAATTAGTGCGGCATAATAAAAGAAAAAAACAACATTTTAGAAACAAATGCTGTTTTATTATTTTTTTAGGAAATTTTAAAGACTTTCGGTATTTACCACAAGCCCATCATACGCGAAATGTACACCTACTGGAAGTTGCGCATCGGCGATGCTGTGAAGCCCCACACCATGACACATATGGGTAAAGAATGCCGCTTTTGGCTTAATCTTCTTCACCACCTCAAGCGATTGCTCAATGGTCATATGGCTGTGATGAGGTTTGTGACGAAGGGCGTTAATCACCAATAGAGTGACACCTTTCAGTTTCTCGATTTCTTCTTCGCAAATAAAAGAACAATCGGTGATATAGGCAAGCGGACCTATGCGATAGCCATTGATGAGCAATTTGTCGTGCATTACAGGTATTGGAGTCACCTCCACATCGCCCACCATAAATGCATCTGCATCTATATCCACTAATTCCAACCGTGGTACACCCGGATACAATTTCTCGGCAAAACAATAAGGCAAGTTGATGCGAAGTTGGCGATTCACCTCTGCCCGTGCATAGATAGGGAAAATCTGCTTGAAGCTGTATGGGCGCAAGTCGTCAATGCCCGCCACATGGTCGTAATGTATGTGTGTCAGTAGCAGAGCATCGAGTTCGGTCGACGACGCCCGCAAGATTTGCTGGCGAAAATCCGGGCCACAGTCAATCAAAATATTCTTCCCCTTATATCGCACCACAGCCGAAGCACGCAAGCGATTGTCTCTCGGGTCGTTAGAGCAACAAACCTCGCACTTGCACCCGATAGATGGAACACCGGTGGAAGTTCCTGTACCGAGAAATTCTATTTCAAGCGCCGTTTTTTTCATCTGAATTGCTTCAAAATGCCGTCTTCAAAATGAAGGAATGAGCCTCCATCATAATACCAGTACTCTCCCATTCCATCATGCTTCGGATTTCTCACAATCTGTTTCGGTGAGCCTTTCGACAATCGGCACTCCATCTTTGTCATGCCTTCAGCCACCTTGCCATTTGTGATTTTAAGCCAATTTTCGGGTGTGACTTCTGAAAATTCGTCACGAGGATTTTTCAGCGAGAACATCGAATCGAAATCTCTTGAGCGAACAGTTGTGCCACAAGAGATGCGTAGCATCGCCTGCTCATGAGTGTCCACAGTGGTAAACACTACCTTCAGCGGCAATGCATCATCGCCAGGCAACACACTATCCACTTTCACCGCGATATATTGCCGACGGTCAATCATTTGTTGGGTTTTCACATCATACCACAGCCTTGTTCGGGTATACAGCGTTTTACCGGTAATTTGCTGTGCCACGCTTTTCACCATGTCCTCATCTACCAAAAATGGCACTTGATAACTCGACGAGAGTTCGCCCATCTCCTTATGCGTGCAGTAGCGATACTCATTCACCCCGTCGGTGAATTTCAATGTCACCACAGCCCTGTTGTCAAGCACGCTGCCTGTTTCAAACCCAACATAAGTGAGGTCGCTGCCTGCAAGATGTATCTGGTCAGGAGAATACTGGTCGGAATTTTCGAAAACGAGCCCTATGCGGTCGTTAGTCACAAAGAATCGCTTCCCTTGCTTCCATGATGCCACGGAATCAAAAGCCACTTTCAACGACGACTGCACAGAAATAGAAGAATAGTAGTCTTCCACCTTCTTCACATCTTTATCAGTCACCTTTGTTGTGGTTTCTATCCCCGTGCCACATCCTGCGAGCACAAGTAGCAACGCCCCTATTAATATCGATATGTTAATCTTAATCACTGCCTATATTGTATTTTGCTCGACAAAGTTACTGCAACTTAGTGCTAAAACCAAATTTATCCCCAAAAGTTCATTAAAGATGCAAAAAAGGCTGCCATTTTTTAAGTGACAGCCTTCCGTTATGCAAATAAAATGTGATTATTTCTTCACAAGCACATATGATGCCAATGGAGCCACTTGGCCTGTAACAACGCCCTTCTTCACTTTGAAAGTTACGCCATGCACAGCATCTACATATTTGCCGTTGGGCAAATTGGTTTTCATACTCACTGACACACTTTCGCTACTCATGTTCACGAGCACTGCACCTTTCTTGCCACGACAAACTTCACCCACCTTAGCGTCATCTGAATAGAATAGTTCTTCAGCTTCTCCACTCATAGCGGTTCTGAACTTGTTCACAGCAGCCACTTCTGGATGAATGAATTGGTCGTTACCGCGCGCACCTACAATGTTGTCACCCCACACATTTTCTTTTGTGCTGTTGTTTGGGCGAGAATAGAAGAGAGGTGTGCCGAATTGGCGAGCGGTAATCCATGCCCATGCTGCACGGATTTGGTAGTTACTCAAACTTGCCGACTCGTGTGCATTGCAGTAAGTATCATGCGATTCCACCCAACTCACGAGCTTTGATGGTTCCACTGGGTGGTACCAGTTTCCAGCCTTAGTGGTGTCGAATTTCCCTGCTTCAAGTGCCTCTCGCATGATGTAGCCGTAGTTACTTGCTGTAAGGCCCATATATTGAGCATACTCTGTTTCTTTCACATTTTTGTCTTGAAGCACTTCGCCATAGATGAAAAGGCTATCTTCTGGA
>JAKSMA010000226.1 GCA_024400895.1 Muribaculaceae bacterium
TTGTCGTGGAGGCAGGTCATTTTCATTTCTTCGCTCATAATAGTTGTTTTAGTTTAAGAATGTATTTATTAGTTGTTTTGTTGTCAAGTTCGCTATCACTTTGCTGGTGTCCAGGTCTTTGAGAGCTTCGCCGATGGCTTCTGGAGTGTAGGCCACGCCTTTCAGCCGCGCTATAATGCTATCGTCGATGCTGCCAATAACGAAAAAGTCGCCAGCTATATTTATGTCTTTTATCAAATTATGGTCAAGTTCGATACTGATTTGGAATTCGCCCACACCGTCAATTCGGGAGTGGATAGTCTTGGAGCATCGAGGGTTGTTGCCATAAATAAATTCGGGAGTGAGGTAACTCTGCATCAACTGCTCGATTTCTTTGACATCGGCATCTGTGAGGAGTAATTCGCCATCGCAGAGTTCGTTTTTCACGAAATCCTTGAATTGAGGAATATCCATTCTGCCATTCAGATGCTCACTCAGCGTGGTGATGCGGCTTCTCACGCTTTTCACACCCTTCGATGCCAGTTTCTCTTCCGATGGGGTGATGGCGCCTTGCATGTGTGCCATATCAGTGTCGAAGAGCATGGTGCCATGCACGATGCTGCGTCCAGGAAGGTGGTAGAAAGCGTTTCCGCTCACTTTAAGTCCGTCGACAAGAATATCGTTACGCCCGTTGTCGCTTGCGTTCAATCCCAATTTTTTCAACACTTTCACCATAGCATTGGTGTAGCGAGAAAAGGTGTGCTCCACATTGTCGCTACAAGTGATATAACTCATCATGATATTGCTCATGTCGGCAAACACGCAACCGCCTCCGCTTTTCCTGCGATAGGTGGCTATGCCATGCTCTTTGCAATAGGGGAGATTTACCTCGTTGTTGATGAGTTGGTTTCGCCCAAAAATCACGGTGGGGTGCACTTGCCACATGAAAAAGAGGTCATCGTTTCCGATGATTCTTGCCGCATATTCCTCCATTGCCAGATAGAATGGCAGGATGCGGGTTTCGTTGAGTGGTAGAAGTAAGTACTTCACGCTAGTTTAGAGGGCTTTTCTGTTAATAGTTGTTTTGCTTAAGAAATATGTTGTGTAATACAAATTCAAAGATACGCAATTTCTCTGAATTATCACACTCTTGCGGGCAACTTTTTCATTGTAATTTGCACTATTTTTGAAATTGTGATAGATTGCTTGTTTTTTGTTGGTGGTTTTAAGAAGATATAGGGGCGTTGGTTAACTGAAAAAATAACAATTTTTTAGTAATTTCAATAAATTGTTTTTTCCTAAAAATAGAAGTGGGATAACAACAGTTTTAATGCTTTCATATGTTGTGGACTGTGATGTTTTTGATATTGAATTAAGAGTTTATGTATTGTGTGTTAATGTGCTTTAAAATAGAGAAATGTGTAAGATTGATGTTTCGTTGTGAAGCGAGACTAATGGGAGTGCGTTATCTGTTTTTAATTTGCTAAATTTGTTGGCTTCGACAAAGATGGATGGAATGCTTGAATGGCTGATGAAACTTAAATATCTCTAAAGGTTTTGTGGGTTCGGTTATAATTGTTAACTTTGAGAAAATAATCATTTCTTGAAACTTGATATTATGGAAAAAGAAAATGTAATCATCCCTGCAGAGTTTGCTGATATTTGCCCAATCTCTGATAAGGATTTTCATAACGAGATGTCGATTTTGGTTGAAAAACCAATGTTCCAACAGGTGGTTAAATTCATCATGCCCGACAAGAAGTTTTCTGATTTGTCACACTTGCTTTTGAGTCTGAATTCAAAACAGGAATTCCAGCAGAAAATCATGGCTCCGCTTGTGGGGAGCATACTCGACAAGACCAGTGATGGCATCACTTTCAGTGGTATGGAAAACCTTGATAAAGACACTCCATATCTTCATATCACCAATCACCGCGATATCGTGCTCGATTCGGCGCAATTGAGTTATTTGCTTGCCAGTCAAGGTCACGACACCGTGGAAATTGCCATCGGCAACAATCTTTTGATTTACGAATGGATTACTAAACTCGTTCGCTTGAACAAGAGTTTCATCGTAAAGCGTAATCTTGGCCGCTTGCAGACACTTGCAGCTGCTGTTCAACTTTCGCGTTATATCCACTTCGCCATCAAGGAGAAAAACGCTTCGGTATGGCTGGCTCAACGCGAAGGACGCTGCAAAGACAGCAACGACCGCACGCAGGAAAGTTTGCTTAAGATGCTCACCTACGGCAATCGCGAGGTGTCGATGCTCGATAGCCTCAAGGAACTCAATATTGCACCTATAGCATTGAGCTATGAGTATGACCCTAACGACTATTTGAAGGCAACGGAATTCCTCCTCAAGAGCAAAGACCCTAACTTCAAGAAAAGCCAAAACGACGACCTCGTGAGTATGCAGACCGGTATCATGGGCTACAAAGGCAAGGTGCATTATTCGTTTGTGCCATGCATCAACGACAAGCTTGACACTATTCCTGCCGACCTCGATAAGTTGCTGATGGTTCGTCGCGTATGTACAATCATCGACCACGAAATCCATAGCAACTACAAGATTTTCAAGACCAACTACATTGCTCACGATATCTTGTTCGACAACAAGGATTTCGCCGACAAGTATACTCCAGAAGAAGGTGAGGCATTCAAGGAATATCTGAACGGACAGCTTGCAAAAGTGCAAGTGCCATACAATGAACTTGACCGCAACTTTATGTATAAGTGCATGCTTGAAATGTACTCAAATCCATTGACTAATCAACTTGAAGCGTTGAAGTAACAGAAAAGGGTTTTGGGCCGCGTATGAAGATGCACTGGATACCTTTGCTGATAGCCTTGATTGTGAATCTGGCTATCGACTTCTATGCCTATCGTCGCTTGCACCGTTCGGTGGTGTGGCCTCGATGGGCTGCTCCTTGTTATGGAGGTGTGAGTGCACTACTGTATGGATTGCTTTGCGTGGCGGTGTATTTTTCCCTTCAGCAATCCGATAGCTCAATTCATGTGGCAATGTATTTGCTGCTGGCATTCTACGGTATTCAGGGACCTAAATTCGTGGCACTTGGCGTCTATTCGCTTTCATGGGTAAAACGGTTTGGTAATGGCCTGAAGCGATTCTTCCGCTATTCTGCACTTGTTGTTTTTCTTCTACTTGTCGTTCAAGTGTTGTGGGGGACATTGGTAACCCCCTATACAATAGAAGTGAAACATGTGACCATAGAAAGCAGCAATCTGCCAAAGGCATTCGATGGGTATCGCATTGTGCAATTCAGCGATGCTCATGTGGGTACGTACGGCAGCGATACCGCTTTCGTGTCGGAATATGTGGATTCTATCAATGCTCAAAATGCCGA
>JAKSMA010000227.1 GCA_024400895.1 Muribaculaceae bacterium
GTGAGCGATGGTGATGAAGTTCTTGTAGTTGTTTGTTTCGTTAGCCAAATCGTAGTCGCTTGTAGAAGCGGTACCGATTTCAAGACGAAGACCTTCATCAAGGTCAAGACCAGGGATGAACACCTTATCGTTGTTGGAATACACTTCCTGGAAATCTTTGAACATACCGTCGGTTGGTTGGCCAGAAACGATATAAGTGATTTCACGACCGCTTTGAAGTTGTGGTTCAAGATAAGAATACTCGAAAGTTTCACCAGGAGCCACTGTCACTTGCTTACCTTCAGCATCCATCAAAGGCTTGATGCTGCCATCCACGTCGCGGTACCATACCAAGAAGCGTTGAGGAATTTCGTTGCCTGTGATTTGGTTGAGCGATGATGTCCAGTCGAGGGTCACCTTGTAATCTTTGCCAGCTGCAGGGGTTGCAGTAGCCTTCAGCTGAATACCATAGAGGCCCAAAGATGGAGCGTGATTTTTCTCATAGTTGGTATATGGAGTTGATGTGCTACCTTGCAAGTCGCGGCTTTTCCAGTCCAACAAACGATAGTCGGGAATAGTTACAATCATATCCGACACGTCGAAGTGCTTAGTGCCAGTCTTGCCCATCATGCAGAAGAAATGATAATCATCATAGCCAGTCACTGAACTACAGTCGTGTTCCACTTTGAAAACAGAGCCGTTCACGAGGTCTTCGTAGAAGTTGTCGATTTGCTTGCCACCGTTCACTGCCACTGGGCTATATTCTTCAAACATACCATTGAAAGGAGCATAGTTGTGAATCACAGAACCACTCCATTCACGTCCACGTCCTTTCGACATGAAGAAGAAGCGGTTGGCGTTGCCTGAAAGGCGGTAAACTGCGCCAGGGTTAGCGTTTGTCTTGCCATCGGCTGTGGTGGCAGGAACGTAGACGCCTTCGGTCAGCACTTCCACCGATTCAATTGAGTTTGAAATATAGTCAAGTGTTTCCTTTTCTGTCAAACCTTTTGAATGTGAGGGCACCCAAAAATCCTTCACCTTTACAGCGAGGGTGGTGTAGCCTTCTTCATTTGGTGTGTAGTCGCCAGCAGCTATACCATATGACTTGTTAAGGTCGCTGGTAGCTGTCACTTTATAATCGATCACACCTTCGCGTTCACCAGTAGCAGTATAGCCACATTGGAGGATTCCGGGAATCGACTTGTCGGTGTAGATGAATTTGAGCATCGCCATGATTTGACGAGGATCGGTAGCTGGCTCAGCCAATGAAGATGTAATCTTGCCGCCATTGGCATTGGTCCAGGTGTAAGTTTTTCCAGCGAAGAATTCTCTTGTCTTCACAACAGGATCAGCACTTGCAGTGATTGATGACAATGCCACTGCTACGAGCGAAATTAAAAGGATGAATTGTTTTTTCATAATAACTTGCTATTTTTTTTTCTACAGATAATTATAGTAGTTCTTCAATAAAATTATAACCACATCACCGATAACTTCTTTGCACACATCCCCAGATATCGATGACGTTGCAAAATTACTCACGCTTTTCTGTCCAAAAAAATCCATTTTTGTACAAGAAGGGATTTTTTGTAAACATTTTACGTATGCCTCTGATTTTTAAGTAGTTCCAAATATATCCATTTATAACCGCAATAATCAGAATTCACCATTAACCGAGTTTTTAGTGTTCTAAATGCCCTATACGAATGTCTTTATGCTTTTTTTCATCATCGCCTTTTTTCCACAAAGCCACATCATCGCCACCCATGAGTCCGACAGAAGGCAGGACGCACATTTACACAAAAAAAACAGCCCTGTCATCTCGACAGAGCTGCTTTTGTTCTAAGCTATTTCTATTTATACACGGATTTTATATTCAATTTTAATATTACCTTGTTGTTCAAATGAATGAATTTGGAAAAAATCATCAGCATCTTGAGTTATTTTGCCGCTTCAATTTTCACGTTGCAAAATTACAAACACTTTCTCATCCAAAAAAATCCATTTTTAAATTTTAATATAAATCAAGCATATTACACGCGCTTATACTTTGATTTACAGAGGATTATAAAACATAAAAAATTTATGCAAAAATTTCGTTTCACTTCCATTTATCCATAAAAACTCGTTTTTTGGATATAATTCTAAAACACAAATCAGTAACTTTGCAACAATAGTATAGCAATAGCTAATAAATGAATCGAGAAATATTCAATATAGCCATCCCCGCCATCGTCACGAATGTCACAATCCCCTTATTGGGGCTAATCGACACCGCTGTCGCCGGACATTTGAGCGGGGGAAGCGGCGCCACATTCATCAGTGCAGTGGCTGTAGGGGCTATGATGTTCAACCTCATCTACTGGAATTTCGGCTTCTTGCGAATGGGCACTTCTGGCCTCACCGCACAAGCCTTTGGGCGCAACGACAAAACTGAAAGCGTGAAGATTCTCCAACACGCCACCGCACTCGGCTTCCTAATTTCCATCTGCATCATCGCACTCCAGTGGCCTCTGCAATGGATTACCCTCCTTGCCATCGGGCCCAGCGAGGAGGTGAGGGCACTGGCTCTATCCTATTTTTACATAGGTGTGTGGGGCGCTCCTCCCACACTGATGATGATGGGCATCAAAGGATGGCTGTTGGGCATGCAAGATTCACGTAGCCCAATGGCGATATCCATCGGCGTGAATGTGCTCAACATCCTCATATCGCTGCTTGCCGTGTTTGCACTGGGCTTGGGATTCAAGGGCATCATTGTGGGCACAGTGCTTGCAGAGTGGATTGGCCTTGCCTACTCCATTTGGCTGCTGAAGCACAAATATCCTGCACACACCGCAGCAATCAACTTGCGCCAAGCCTTCCGATTCGAAGGTTCTGCTCGCTTCTTCAAAGTAAACTCACACATCTTCATCCGCAGCACACTCATGATGCTCCAGGCATTGTTCTTCACTGCAGCAGGCGCCCGAAGTGGCGACATGACACTTGCTGTGAACACGCTCATATTGCAAATGGCGATTCTTTTCTCCTATTTCATGGACGGCATAGCTTTTGCTGGCGAGGCGGTTGCGGGAAAATATTGCGGACGTGGCGATGTGGCATCGGAGCGCAGTTGCGTAATCCACCTTTTCGGGTGGGCGGCGGTATTCACTGCCATTTGCACCGCTCTCTACACCATATTCCCAAAAGAGATATTCACACTACTCACCAATGATAATTCCGTGGTGACTGCCGCACTCGACTACCGCTGGTGGTGTGCCATCTTGCCCATTGCTGGCATGGCAGCCTTCGTGTGGGACGGCGTGTTCATCGGCCTCACCCGCACTCGCGCGATGATGCAAGCCGTAGGTGCCGCCC
>JAKSMA010000228.1 GCA_024400895.1 Muribaculaceae bacterium
GCCTGTTATCCCCGCACCCCCCAGATACTCGTAAATCTGGTTTTCGCCGCAGGCGTGGTTTATCGTTCTTTGGCGTATGATAAGCTCGCGGAAGAGGGCGTGGTTGGTGTGTGGGAGGGCAGATTTAAGCCAAGTTATGGCTAAAGGGGATCTTCTTAGCCATTTTTTACATTTTTACGTCGGAACTTTTGTTGCTTTTTACATTTTTACGTCGGAACTTTTGTAAAATCTTACACTTTTCAGGCGGAACTTTTTGGTTTCGTCTTCTTTTTTTCTAATTTCGCATTGAAGAAAATGGTTTCAGAGTTGTCAAACCTCTCTGGTTGTATAATACTATAAGATATGAGAAAGATATTTTTGGCTTTGGTGGCTTGCTTTGCCGTGTCGGCTACGGCAGCAGTGCATGTGAGCCCCGCGAATGAAAACATTCAGTACACCGGTCGTGTGAATTTCACTAACCCTGAGCGCCCCTATTTTGTGTATCCGGGCGTGCAGATTGCCGTCAACTTTGAGGGTACGGGGCTCGCGATGGAAGCAAAACCTAACAGTGGCTACTTTGTGGTGGCTGTGGACAACCTTCCCGTGCGCAAAATCTTCTTCTCCCCTACCGATTCGGTAATCAGCCTCGCCAGCGGACTGCCCACTAATGAGCCTCACACCGCTCGCGTGTATCTCTGCTATGAAGGTTATGCCAAGAAGCCAGAGTTTCGTGGTTTCCTTTTGGAAGGCGACACTCGGCTTGTGGCTCCCCCAAAGCGTCCGAAGCACCGCATTGAGTTTATCGGCAATTCTATCACTTGTGGCTACGGCAACGAGAGCCTCAACAAAAAATGCGGTTTCGCCGATTCCACCGAAAACCACTACCTCACTTATGCTTCACTGCTGTGCCGAATGCTCGATGCAGAGGAGCATTGCACCGCTCGCTCGGGCATTGGAGTGTATCGCAACTACAACGGCAAGCGCGAAGGCGATGCCGACAACATGAGCGACTGGTACGATTACACTTGCCTCTACGACGCTTCGCAGAAGTGGGACCACAGCAAATTCCGTCCAGAGGTGATTTGCGTGAACTTGGGCACCAACGACTTGAGCACAAAAAATCACGACATCAACCTCTATAAAGCGGCTTATCGCAAGTTTATCCTGCATCTCCACGAAGTGCAGCCACAGGCCAAGATTGTGATGCTCACCGGCTCGATGCTCTGGGGCGACTATCTGAAAGAGCAAATCAAGGTGCTCGACGAGCTGCAGAAGGAATTTACAGCGCAGGGCATTGCCACTTACCGCTTCGACATGACAACCCAAGACGGCACATTTGGCTACGGCGGCAGTTGGCATCCATCAGCACGCCAACACGAAATCATGGCGGGTGAACTCCTGCCCCTCCTCAGCCGCCTCCTCAACCAATAACAGAGCGCTCAAATATGTAATCAATCGGTCGTAAGAATCATGGGTGCAGTCATGCATTTCCTGTTCTTACGACCGATTTTGGCTCAGGCGGAAAATACTGCAATCCTCGGTTTCCCCGAAATTTGGAGTGGCTAAAGGGCTGATGCGTGTGTGTTTTTTGGGGAGAAATTGGCGAAAGTTTGTAAATTTGCAGTATGGGCGACGATAAGATTACAAAATACTGTGGTGTGATTGATAAGCCGTTTCGCTGTGTGACGGAATTGCAGTTGCGCTACAACGACTACGATATGCAGGGCCGAGTGAACAACGGCACCTATTATAATTACTTCGACCTTGCCAAAATGGACTATTTCCGCAAGGTAAGGAACAAAAAGTTTCACTGGGAAGACGTGAATGTGGTGATGGCAAGTGCCAAAACCGACTATTTCGTGCCTATCAATTACTACGAGCATATCGTGGTGCTCACGCAGTGCGTGCATATCGGCAACAAGAGCCTCACGCTGGTGCATCGCATCATCAATGCCGACAACCAGGAGGTGAAATGCCAATGTTCGCAAGTGCTTGTCAGGTATCATCCATCGCGATTCAACACCACTGAGCCCATCCCCTCCATCTGGCGCAACGCCATCCAAAACTACGAATCTCAAGAATAATTTTTATCTACCAACTCAATTTTTAATGTAAGGCTTGGTGGGTGGGGTTTCTGATTTAAACATTTTATTACATTTTGTTTTGCTCATTTTGTGGGTGGTTTGTGCAATGATTTGCACAAAAACCACCAAATCGTGAGAAATAAGCTATTTTTTTTGAAAAACACCTACGATTTCTCCCCGAATTCTTTATATTTGCAATTACACACTGGACGTGTGGAATATTTAGACGAAATTTAACACATACTTTCTATGTAATATTTAGATATGAGCGATAGAGAAAATATTCAGCAAGTGGCGAGCAGGCTCGTTGGTCTGCGCGACGCTCTCGAACTTTCGCCTGAAGAGGTGGCTGAGGCTTGCGGTGTGGAGGTGCATACCTACCTCAACTATGAAAGCGGCGAGCATGATATCCCCATCAGTTTTATTCAGAATCTTGCTTCCATTTATGGTGTGCAGGTGCCAGAACTGCTCTTTGGCACTTCACCTCGCATGAGTTCGTACTATGTGACTCGTGCCGGCAAGGGCGCTCGTGTGGAGCGTTCGAAGGCTTACAGCTATGAGTCGCTGGCAGAAGGATTTGCCGACCGCATTATGCACCCATTCCGTGTGACGCTTGAGCCCGACAACAACGCCACAGCAAAGCCAAACTCACACCCTGGTCAGGAGTTCAACTATGTGGTTTCGGGGCGCGAGGAACTGCACATTGCCAATAAAGTGATTGTGCTTAACCCTGGCGATAGCATTGTGTTTGATGCGCGATTACCCCACTACATGCAGGCGCTCGACAATCAGCCTCTTGAATTTCTTTCTCTAATTGCAAATAAATAGAGACACACCAACGATTTTTAGAATTTAGACTACAAACAACATGCTGTTAGAACGATTTTTAGATAAGGTGGAATTCGAATCTTACGAAGATTTTATGGCTAATTTCCACATAAAAGACTTACCAGGATTCAATTTTTCCTTCCATTCTTTTTCTGCTAAACAGTCTATACGTTATTTTAATAAATCAGCAAGATATCCTTCATCGTTTTTATGAGCACCATTTATTTGTTTATATTTCTTGATACATCTGACAAGAAGTTCTGGATCAGCACCAAAATATTCACGATAAAAAGTTCGGTACACTCAAGCACCAAAAGAAATCTTCCGTCGGAGTTAGAAGTAAAAATATAATAAAACTTTTTATTCAAATCGGCTTCGGAGTTTGAGGCAAGAAAAAGCGTCTTAATATCTTTTGACAG
>JAKSMA010000229.1 GCA_024400895.1 Muribaculaceae bacterium
CAGGAAGGTTTTTCTTGTGGTTTTCATCACAAAAAAAGCAACCACAGCTGCTATGGTGAAGACCAACACGGCGATATATTGCTTTGAAAAAATGCTTTTCTTTTCCATAATCATCATTTTTAGGACTACAAAGTTAATGCTTTTTGAGTGTGAAACTTCGTCATTTGGCGATAAATGTGGTGAGTTTCGGAAAAAATAGTTATTTTTGCAAAGATTATAACATTTAAAATTAATGAATATTATGAAGAAGATTCTTTTATTTTTTGCTGTGTCATCAATGGCGATAGGTGCAAATGCGCAGTTTGTGCGCTTTGGTGTGAAAGCTGGTTTGGGCTTGAATTCTATTCACCTCAACAATCTTTCTGCCGACTTTGAATCAGAAAACCGCACAGGTTTCACTGGTGGTGTAATGATGGAAGTGGATACCAAAATTGGATTATGTGCAGATGTGTCGGCTATGTATACTCGCCGAAGTGGTGCTGTCGACAAGACCGAAATTGGTGTTCGCGATTATTTGTCTGTGCCTGTGAATATCAAGTATAAGATGTCGTTGCCCGCTGTTCAAGCGGTGGCAGCGCCATATTTGTTTACTGGACCAGAATTTGCATTCAATATTGGCAAAAGCAAGTCGGAAGATGGCAGCAAGTATAAGAAATGCGTGATGAACTGGAATGTGGGCGTGGGCGTGGAGCTCTTGAAGCATGTTCAGGTGTCGGCAGCCTACAGTTTGGGTTTGGGCAACAGTATAACCAATGTGCTTAACATTCCAGGTGTAGACTCTGGCGCAAAAGACAGATGCTGGACATTGACAGCAGCCTACTTGTTCTGATTAGTGGGCAGCAAAACGATATAGAAAAAGATGGAGAGACCTTGTGGAATCTCCATTTTTTTGTTTTTTCTAAGGTGTGGAATTGTTATAAAAGTTGAAATTTTTGTCTAAACGGATAATTTGTTATAGTTTTGTATATTATTTACGCGATTCACTAAATTTAAAATGAAGAAATTCTTACTTACAATAGCGATTGCCCTTGTGGCATCGGCTGTCAATATGCGTGCAGAAACACGCCTCGGCGCCACTGCCGGTGTTACTTACAATAAATTGCACTTTGGCCAGACCGACATTCTAAGAAGCGATGCGATGCTTGGCGGTAATGCCGGTGTGATGGGTGAACTGATGATTCCTGGTATTGGTTTTGGTGTGGATGCAAGTTTGCTCTATTCTATGCGCAATGCAAAACTTCACTTTGAAGATAAGAAGGCGTGGTCGGCTCAAGGTGTGGGCACCGAAACTGCAACATTCCACTACATTGATATTCCTATCAATTTGAAGTTTCGTTATCACAACTTGAATGGCTTTGAAAATACCGTGATGCCAATGGCGTTTGCCGGCCCAGTGATTTCTGTGCTTGCTGGTCATAGCAAGTGTGCTGATCAGTTGAGTTATGAAAAGGTGAGCCTTAGCGTGCAGATGGGTATCGGTTGCGAACTCTTTGAAAAGGTGCAGGTGAAGGTGGGCTATCAGTTTGGTGTGGGCGAATCTTGCCGCACCAAGCTCCTTGAAGAAAACACCGCGAAGAACCGTACTTGGTTCCTCAACGCCACCTACTTCTTCAAATAAGAAATATCAGTACAGATTATTATAAATGTGAAGCGAAGCATCCGTCAGGGTGCTTCGCTTTATTTTGTTGGTCCTCGCTGATTGAACGTGTGAGTCGGGAATGACTGAACTATAGCGGTTATTATTTCAGGATTTCGCTGATGACGGCTGTCACATCGCTCACATCCACATTTCCGTCGGAGTTGACATCGAATTTGCTCTCAGGGGCATCGTTTTCTGTGTCGTAGATGCCCGCGCTGGAGTTCACATATCCGTTGTCGGCAATGTTGTCTTGGGCCAATGCAGCTGTGCACATTGCCATCATTAAAGCGAGAGAGGCAATTATTTTTTCTTCATCTTTTTCTTGGTTTTTCGCAAAGGTATATGATTTTGTGTTGATATTCAAAAATCCTCCACAAAAAAATACGGACGGCCATTTTGGTCGCCCGTATTTACTTATTTGGAGTGATTCGCAGATGAATCACTTCTTGTCAGGGGAATGGATTATTTCACCAACTTGCTTACTGCTTGGCTGCCATCGGTGTAGTTAGTAACTACGAGGTTCACGCCCTTGTAAGGAGTTTCAGATTCCATACCAGCTACATTGTAGTACTTAATGCTGCTGATAGCCTTAGTTCCGTAGATGTCGGTAACGCCAGTCACTTCACCAGGAACGGTGATAACGCAAGTAGCAGCGATTTGTGGATTAGCAACACAAGTTGCAGTGATAGTCGCTTCGCGGTCGGCAGTAGCCTTAGCTGCTACGCGTGACTTGTTTTCAGGAACGATAGTTACGAGACCGTTAGCGTCAACGGTAGCAACAGTTTCGTCGCTTGAAGTCCAGCGTACAGATGGGTTGGTAGTGTTTTCTGGAAGCACTGTAGCCTCGAGTTGAAGTTCCATAACGCCAGTAGGCATTGTGTATTCATCGTAGTTGAGGGTGATGCTTTCAGGCTTAACTTCAGCAGTTGGGTTAACGATAGTAACAACGCAAGAAGCCTTGAGGTCGGCATTAGCTTCGCAAGCAGCAGTGATAGTCACTGTGCAAGGAGTTGCTTCGTCCCAAACAGCTTGCTTGATAGTGGTCACGAGACCGTTTTCGTCAACGGTAGCGATGTTGGTGTCGCTTGAAATCCAAACCACGTTCTTGTTGTCGGCATCTTCAGGAAGCACTGTAGCCACGAGTTGGAGAGTTTCGCCACCGTTTTCAACGGTTGCTTCAGTCTTGTCGAGAGTGATAGAAGTAGGCTTTACCACTGGAGGAGCAACGTAAGTAGCACCGCAAACACCATAAGCCTTAACGCCTTCAACAGCGAAAGTAACTACTGGTTGAGCGTCGGCACTCTTGATGCTCTTGATACCGCTCTTGTGGAGTGGGTTGGTTTCGTCGAGAGGTGTGCTGCCAGCGATAGCATCGGCATCAGTTTCAGGAGCGATGTATGACCAGAAGATGTTGGTACCGTCGCCGTTGATTTGAGCCACGTTAGCAATTTCACCTGAATCAGGAGCACCTTCGAGAAGCACTGGAGAATCGTCGATAAGTTGGCAGTCGGCGATAGTGAGTTCGTTGTTGCCAGCTACGTCGCTACCGTCAGCATTTTGGAGACGAGAGAGAGCGATACGATAGATACCAGGCTTAGCACCATAAGGAACCTTTTGAACGAACATGTAGTAGAAAAC
>JAKSMA010000023.1 GCA_024400895.1 Muribaculaceae bacterium
TTACCACCGAAAGCAGGACGAATCTGATAGAGCAGATTGTCGTAGTGCTTCTTGGTCTTCACATCGTCGTATTCACCGATTTCAAGTTCGGTACAGTCGGCGGTGAGACCGCTAAAGAGTGAAGAAGAAACGCGAGGGCCAAGGTCGCGACCAATAACGGTTGCACCCATGAGGCAAATTTGTGGTTGTTCTTCCTTGAAAAGGTTTACCAAAACAGAAGTGTGAGGAGCAGAAGTGTAAGGGAACAAACCTTCAGCGTCGAAAACATGGAGTTTGTCAACACCATAAGGGAGAATTTGGTCTTCCACCTTACCCTTGATATCTGTACCTGCTACAACAGCTTCGAGATCTACACCAAGTTCGTTAGCCAACTTGCGGCCCTTGGTGAGCAATTCTTGAGATACTTCGGCAACAGTAGTGCCTTCAATCTCGCAATATACAAATACGTTATTCATTGTTGTCTACTACTATTAACCAATAATTTTATCTTCCAATAATTCTTCAATCAAACCAGCGATATCTTCGTCGCTACCGGTGAGAGTCTTGCTTTCCTTAGCTTGGAACACAATGTTCTTAACGGTTTTCACCTTAGTTGGTGAACCGCTCAAACCGCATTGTTGTGGATCGCCATCAACGTCTGCCACGCTCCATTCGTTGAGAGTGAGGTAAGGACGTTCGTCGTAGAGAGCCTTCCAAGGTTCTTCGCCAGTACGCTCCATTGGGCAAGTGGCATATTTATATTTCATCACCAACTTAGCGTTGCAAGGACGGCAAGGAGCAGCACTACCATTGACAGTAATAACAACTGGGAGTGGAGCTTCAACGGTTTCGACACCGCCATCAATCATACGGCGGATAGTAGCCACACCGTTTTCTACCTTGAGAATTTCTTCTGCATAAGTAACTTGGTTAAGGCCAAGTTTTTGAGCTACTTGAGGGCCTACTTGAGCAGTATCGCCATCGATAGCCTGACGGCCACCAATCACGATATCAACAGGCTTTTCAGCGCTGATTTTCTTAATTGCGGTTGCGAGTGCATAGCTTGTTGCCAATGTATCGGCACCAGCGAAAAGGCGGTCGGTAAGCAACCAGCCGGTATCGGCGCCACGGTACAAACCTTGACGAATAATTTCACCTGCACGTGGAGGGCCCATGGTAAGCATACCGATGGTAGAACCAGGATGTTGCTCCTTCAAGCGAAGAGCTTGCTCCAATGCGTTTAAATCTTCAGGGTTGAAGATAGCTGGAAGTGCTGCACGGTTAATAGTACCGTCAGCCTTCATAGCATCTTTGCCAACGTTGCGGGTATCAGGTACCTGCTTAGCCAGCACAATGATATTCAAACTCATAATTTGTTGTTTATTATAATTTTAAGTCAATATTTCAGAGTTGTAGTAACGCTTCGGAGGAGTAGAGAGTCCGAAACGGCACAAAAACTATGCAAAATTACACAAAAACGAGCAGAATACCAAAGCATTACTCCCTATTAAAATTTATTAATATTCTGCATTGAGCACAGTCTGAAAAAATACATTTATGCCCATATTTCACGAAATTGTAACACTTGTTAACAAAACAGCGGAGCAAAAACAAAGCGAGAAAGCTTCTGTGTGCCTATTTTTGCGGATGACCTAAGAGGGTGTGATGCGGGTGAATTTGGCGGTATTATAGTCGTGGATAAGGACGGAACGCTGGCGGAATTGGGCGCAGAGCGACTCGGCAAAAGCGAATAACTTTCCTGAGTCGATTTCTATGATTTCGAGCAACAGGCTCGGCTCGTCGTAGCCTTTTCCTTCTGGGCTCACATAATGTCCGCCACGCTTGGATATTGACCACCCTCCCACTCCATATTTTATACATAAGCGATGGAGGCGGCGGCGAAGCCACACGCGGTTTTGCAATGTGAGCCATCTGGAATGGACATGACGAAAGAAAGGATTGGTTGATAATGATTTAGAAGCATTTACTTCAAGCGAGAAACTGATGCTCCCACCACGATTCGAATCGGCAGATTGCCAAAGAATGTTCATGTGAAATTTGTTTTTATTGTAATACAATCGCATCGTTGAACCACCGTGGCAAAATGGGCTGCTCGGTTGGTGTGCTTCAGAAGAAGCGAACTCTATAGATGCATAGCACTTTGTGCGCTAATGGCACAAAGTTAGCAAAAGATTTCTACTTATCGGCAATCCAGCCACAGAAAAAGCCCTGAAAGCAGGCACTTCCAGGGCTTGAGATTGAAGAATATCGATTTTCACTTTTTGCGGGTTTTGTCCTTCAGAACTTGCATCCAGTAGCCACCAATCACTGAGCGGGCACGGAAGCTCACCCATTGACCACTGTCGGTGTGGTGCCAGTCGCTGATAGGCACACGAGAAGTGGTTTCGTTCACATATTTATGAACTGGGTCGGTCAAGGCCTGGAATGTTGCCAAATCATCGGCCATAGCTGCAGTCCACATAATCCAGTCGTTCTTTGAATATTCACGGCGGCAGTCGAGAGGCAAGCCGTAGGTATTCTGCTTAGAAAGGTAGTATTTCAGTTCAGTAGCAGGCACATCGCCAAACAAACCGGTGTTCCACATCACATCCCAAACCATATTGTATTTTTGGCTCCAGGTGTCGGGGCGGTCGAATGCGAGACGATAGTGATTGCCATCAGCTGCCATCTCTTTCCACTTGTCAGCCATTTCTTTGGCCTTTGCGGCATATTTCATTGCCACATCGCTCTTGCCAAGCATCTTAGCCAATTCTGCATAGGCCTGAACACCCATGACAGCCTTCACAGAAAGGTTGGCATTGTGGGCCCAGTGACCGGCGAAGTCGTCGGTACATAATTGGTTGGTTGGGTCAAGGCCGTTTTCTACCAAATAATCGGTCCACTGGGTGATGATATCCCAATATTTATAAGCATAGTCGGCATTGCCTTCCGCCTTTGCTATGGCCGCTGCAAGAATCACCATATTGCCGCTTTCCTCCACAGGCATATCGCCTCCGTAAGTTTGGCCATTGGCGATTGGGTAAGTGCCCATGTCGTGCGCAGCGAAAGGCTTGGTCCAACGGCCCGAGCGACTGTATTCGAAAATACTGGTCATCATTGCCTTTTGAAGTTCAGGGTTATATGCCAAGAACAAAGGCGCAGATGGATATGTGAGGTCGACGGTGTTGACACTACCATTAGAGTTGTTTTCCTTTGAGAACCAGAGGAGGTTGCCTTCGTCGTCGGTAAAGAGTTTGTGGGCGCTCATCACTTGGCGGTAACTTGCTGCAAGCACCTCTGCATACTTCACGCCACCAGCCTTCACGCCATCGCCATAGATTTCAGCATCCACCATGCGGCAAGCATTCATGATGTTCTCATAGTTAGCCGAGAGTTTTTCGAAAGCGTCAGTTATAGTCACCTTGCCATCGTGTGCCCAATAGCCTTTGCGCAGTTGATAGAGGTATTTGATGGAATATACGTCGTCGTAGCCCATCAGCATGTAACCGCTTTCAGCATTTGCCTTACTCACTGTGCCGAGGTCTTCGCAGTACGACATAGCAGGATAGAGACGGCTATTGCGAGTCACTACTTCTTCGCCTCCAGCCGTAATCGTGCCACTGCTGATGAAATCTTTCTTCATCTAGTTTTCACAACCCACGAATCTAAGATTGACACAATAGTGATATAAAAAAACACCTATTTTATCCGATTCGAATCGAATCAACACACCCATTTAAGTCCAAACTAAAAGAGTAGTCTTTTATGGATGTACTTTCTCCACGAATGCATTTTTTCGTAATCGTATGGTTTAACAACTTTTTTTGTGACTTTGCACCGTCAAAACGAGACACAACGATACTCGGTTGGCGCCCACCAGAGTTGGAAGTTTCGGCTATCAACTCTATTTTTTTGCACCACAAAAGTCTGTGTTCAGATTCTTGCGCTCACATATCGGGTCTTCAGTTCTCTCTTCACTATCAATGCATCTCGTCGGGGGCTTCTGGCCTGTTGCGGTCGTTCTCCTCTTTTTTCTCGACGAGTCTGGAGCTGGAAAGACGTGTTTGTATGGCTAATCTATACGACAGTCTCCAACAAAGCACGCTTTGATGGAGACTATGACCGAAAATGTTTTTTTAGAGTTTATGGTGCTTATTTGCAGCCGTGACTGCAACCTTTGCTCTGCTGTTTTGCATCAGACTGACAACAGCCTTCTTGCTTTCCATCACAGGTTTTATTTGCAGCATCACAAGAGGCAGGCTCTTTCTCGGTGGCAACATATTGAATTTTCTTGAGCGAATCTTTTATTTTTTGTACTGTTGTTTTGTCGGCATCATAGGTAACCGTTACCGTTTGAGTAGCCACGTCGGTTTTAATAGACTTGATGCCCTTTACATACTTAAGATACAGAGGGACAAATTACAAATAAAATCTGTAATACAAGCTATTAGTAAGAATCTTATTGACCAAGATTCAGTTTATCCATGCCCGAATGAACTTTCTGAGTTAACATACTTACTAAGTTATAATTTTCCAAAAGCCTGATCAAGGTCGGCAATGATGTCGTCGATGTGCTCGACACCAATGCTCAGTCTAATTGTTGCCGGTGTGATGTGCTGGTCGGCAAGTTCCTCTGGCGACAACTGTGAGTGAGTGGTGGTGTAAGGATGGATAACAAGAGACTTGACATCGGCCACATTGGCAAGCAAAGAGAAAATCTTGAGCGAGTCGATAAACGCCCATGCCTCTTTTTCGCCTCCTGAAACTTCAAAAGTAAAAATACTTCCGCCGCCTTGCGGGAAATACTTGTTGTAGAGCGCATTGTCGGGATGGTCAGGTAACGAAGGATGATTCACCGTAGTCACCTTAGGATGCTTGTTCAGGTATTCAACCACTTTGAGTGCATTGTAAACATGACGCTCGATGCGCAATGGCAACGACTCAACGCCTTGCAGCAATATCCATGCGTTGAAAGGAGAGATACAGGCACCTGTGTCGCGTAAGATGACGGCGCGAATGCGTGTTACAAAAGCTGCAGCACCAGCAACATCGGCAAACACAGCCCCATGATAGGATGGATCGGGCTGAGCGATGGTGGGATAGCGGTCGGCATGAGCCTTGAAATCGAACTTGCCACCATCAACGATTATACCGCCGAGCGAACTACCATGACCGCCAATGAACTTTGTTGCCGAATGAACAACAACGTCGGCACCATGCTCCAACGGACGAATCAGGCACGGGGTGCCAAATGTATTATCAACAACAAACAGAATGCCATGACGATGAGCCACCTGGGCAATTGCATCAAGATTGGTTACATCAGAGTTGGGATTGCCAAAAGTCTCGGCAAAAATCACCTTGGTATTCGGTTGGATAGCAGCTTCCAAAGCGTCAATGTCATTGATGTTGACAATGGTGTTTGTCACACCTTGTGTGGCAAGAGTGTGGGTGATGAGATTGTATGACCCACCATATATATTATTGGCAGCAACAATATGGTCGCCAGCCAGACACACATTCTGCAACGTATAGGTAATAGCAGCAGCGCCACTTGCCACAGCAAGAGCTGCCACACCACCCTCAAGTGCTGCAAGACGCTCTTCAAGCACTCCCTGAGTGGAATTTGTTAAGCGACCGTAGATATTACCAGCGTCGCGCAGCCCAAATCGGTCGGCAGCATGCTGTGAGTTGTGGAAAACGTATGATGTTGTCTGATAAATAGGCACAGCACGAGAGTCGGTAGCGGGATCGGCCTGTTCTTGTCCCACGTGTAATGCCAATGTTTCGATGTGAAGTTTTTTTGAAATGTTATTTTCTGCCATAATCTTAAGTATTTTTTATGAGCGCAAAATTATACCCAAAGAACATTTATCGCAATCTGCTTGCGAAATAAAGAAGATATTCATACATTTGCACAATAATCATAGAACATTCTTCTAAAAAACAATAAAAATGGCAAGAAATACAGAATACGCTCTTGACGAAAAAGACAAGGAGATACTGCGCGTGCTGCAACACGAGGCCCGTTTGACCAACAAAGAACTTGCAGCCAAAGTACACTTGTCAACTACTCCGACCTACGAACGTGTGAAACGGCTTGAGCGCACTGGCTACATCACGCAGTATGCCACCATACTCAATGCCCAAAAACTCAACAAGGGATTCACGGTGTTTTGCTCGGTGAAATTGCGCCACATCAACACCGAGCGAGCCATTGCATTTAAGAAACAGGTGCTTGAGATGCCAGAAGTGACAGAGTGCTACAATATCAGCGGTTCATTTGACTTCATGCTGAGGGTGCAATCACCCGACATGCGTTCTTACCAGCAGTTTCTGCTAAACTCATTAGGCCGCCACGATAATATCGCATCGCTCGAGAGCACATTTGTAATGGAAGAAATCAAGCACGAATACAGTGTGACCGTGTAAATACAGGTGTGGTTACATGTCTTTCACGTCTTTGATGTCGACGAGTTTGTTTACAATAGCGTAGATTGTGAGACCTGCAGTGGAGCGAATCTGAAGTTTGTTGCTGATGTTGCGACGGTGGGTAATTACTGTGTGGATTGAGAGGCATAGCATGTCGGCAATCTCTTTGTTGGTTAAGCCTTTCACCACACACACTATAATTTCCTTTTCGCGATTGCTGAGGCTGTCGGTTGGATGCACATCTACAGGCTTTTCCTCCACCAACACCTTTTTTATTTTTTCATAGATATCGTCAGGGTTATCGTAAAGCGAAAAATGCTCGTCGTATTCCGATAGCACATTCTGGTCGACCATAGTGCTTGAAAGAGCCACATAACGAATGTCTTCGTCTTTAAATTCGGCCTTGAATGATTTTACATCAAACAAGCCGTCGAACATGGGATTCACAACGACCATATCGGGATGGTGCATTACCACATAATTGCGAAGCGATTCCTGTGTTTTCACATCAAATGCAGTGGCAGCTAACCCAGGGATATGGCGAAGCACCGACACAAGTCCATTTCTTACAATGAACGAATTGTCGGCAACCACAAAGCGATATGTAGATAAATCACTATTCATTTCGTAACTCCTTTTCTACATGCATAACGGCTGGAACAAACAGGCAATCCTCCACAAGATTGTGTGAAGCCAAATCCTGCTCGCAACTGTAAATATCAAACAAGGTGGCACTCAAAAGCATGTTGTCGCTACTTTCATTATAATATTTGGTGATAATACCTTTGAGTTCCTTCAGCCGTTCGTCGATTTTAGAGTGATGGGTGGCAAACTTAGCAATATTGAATTTGCTGCTCAACTTACCTTCAAGCAATGAATCCACATACACGAACACTTGCTCGTTTTCATACTGCATGTGTTCACGCACTTCATTGACGAATTCATCGAAGAATTTCAGAATCAGGAATGCCACATTATCCTCACGCGAGCAGTCAATTGCCTCAATCAACTTCCGGCGAAGCATAGGCAAAACGAAATCAAGGAAATAGACGTGTGCATTCTTTAAATAGTCCATCAACGAATGGATTGACAACTGGGGCTGTTCCTCAACGCTGAATGAGGCCTGTTCACTGCTGATAAAGTTGGCTACAGCAAGGAAAGTGTTGCAATCCACATTTTCGCTATTACACACCTCCTCCACCGTTTTTTCTCCAAATCCGAGCGAGATGCCGAAGCGGCTCATCACCATCAAAAGTTTGAAGTTGTCGTCGATGAGATCAGAAAGTCTGTCAGAACCTTTATATTTGTTGTCAATCGCCATAAGTATGATATAATTTACCGACTGCAAAATTACTAAATTCAAAACAAATGCCCAATACCTATTTTTTGGTATTTTAGCAAAAAAGTTCTAATGAATTTATGCGAGAGCGTTACGCATAACTGTGCATGCCTCCAAGCAAGAAATTCACGCCAAAATAAGTGATTAAAACACTTAGGAACGCGCACACACAGAACACATGGAAGAACATCGGGCGAGAAAACGCCGAAAGCGATTTGGTATGTAGTGACATTGCATATACAATGAAGGTAATCAGTGCCCAAGTCTCTTTTGGGTCCCAACTCCAGTATGTGCCCCACGACACATTTGCCCAAATAGCGCCCACAAAAATGCCTATCGCCAATAGGAGCACAGCTGGTACAAGTAGCATCTGCCCTATCACATATAGCCTTTTCACTTGCTCTTCATGACGGCGAAGCGACAGAGCCATCACGCCGTTGAACATCAAGAAGGCGAGCAGTGCATAAGCCATCATAATCACAGCCACGTGGATTGAAAGTAATGGCGACTGAAGCACAGGCATCAGCGGAGTGATAGCAGGGTTTGTATCCCCCATCATTGCCACCATAATCGTGAGGCCCGACACCAAGAATCCGAATGGCAAACAGAGCATAAACCTACGAGCAAAGCAAAGCATCATCAGCAACGAAATCCACGACATCATCAACATCGTCTCAGGTCCATTACTCATCGGAATGTGCTCGGCCACATACCAAAGCAGCCCTAAATAAACGGAAAGGAAGATAAAGAAGCCGACACCTATTATATATAACGACCAGTACAGTCGGTTCGCAAGTGTTTTTCCTTTCGCCACAAGGCGAGTCGAATAGAAGAATACCGCAATACCTATTAATAGTGATGCTATTCCAATATAAAATGTGTAGTCCAATGAATTGAAGCATTTCTCTGCTCTTAATTTGCCAGCGCTTGGCATGTCGGTAGCCGCTTCCTTTTCTTGATATGCTTTAAATTTATCAATAAACTCCGAACAATTGGTCCAATCTTGCTTCACTACCAACTCATTCAAATAGTTAAGTCCTTTATTCACAAATATCCACTTGTTTTCTTCAATATCTTCAGGGATATCTTGCGATACTTGCGAGTACCAAGACAACTGCCCTTTACAACGCACAGGAAAAATCTTGATGGCACTTCCTGTAGCCACCATCGTAGCAATTTGAAACTTTTCGTCAGCCTTCTGTACACCTTTTGCATCGGCAACTGATGCTCCATGCATCAACTGCTTGATTTCTGAATCAAGCAAGTAACCTTCTGTCGGGCTGATAAAGTCGGCTAACGACACCATTTTCCCATCAGTTTTCAGCATTCGGCGCACTTCCCCACTCTTTATCTTAATCATAGGTTCACGCTTCCAGTCGTCGTAATAAAACATCCAACCAGTGACCACCTGCATCGCCGAATACCCATTATAAGAATTCCTTCCACAAAGTTTTTTAGTGAAGTCGCGAGCAAAGGTCTCAAATGTGCTCATTCTATCGTTGTGCAGAATCACAATATCTCCCATTCGCTCTGCTACATCCTTAGGCAAAACACGTGGAGCGGCATTTGAAGAAAGCGACACAAGTACAAACAACACTAAAGCACCACCTTTCAACAATTGTGAGCGCAGCAGTTGCCGGAAACGGCCATCTCTATCAATCAACAGCCATAGACACGAGAAGAGCAACAAAGCATAACCTGCATACGTAATGCCAATTCCCCAAGGGTCGTGTGAAACAGAAAGAATTGTGACATCATGCTCTGGCTCATAGCCATTCTGGCAAAAACGATATCCTTTATGAGAGAAAATTTGATTCATCGAAACTTGCCCTTGCATTGATTCATTGCCCTCAACGACTTCAAGCACACTAATGAAATCCATCGGTGCAGAAGTGCCAGGATAATAATCAATTTTAAATTCCTTCAGTGCCATGCTGAAAGGCAATTCGAATGTGGTGCTATCGTTCATTGTACAAATATTCATGGTTTTACCCTGCTCCAAGCGGATTTTCCCATGTTCGGCAAAAAGCCAAGTCACCGCTGCTCCAATCAAAATGAGTAGCAATGCAAAATGCAGCAAAAGCGATGATAAGCGCATTTTACTCCTCAACACATATATAAATCCAGCCACGGCAATCAGCGACCACAAGGCAAAAAACGCCCACGAATCGTAGACCAACAATCGAGCCACATCTGTGCCACAAACCTTTTCCACAACAGTGGCTAAAGCCAAAACGAGCAATATCAAAATTAGCCCGACGAAAGATATACTTTTAAGAGTCTTCATAAAGAAATAAATACCGCTATGGGTCATTCAAAACTACCCATAGCGGCTTATATGATATCAATTGATTAAATAGAGTTGATAAATTCAACTACTGCATCACGGTCCGATTTAGAAAGGTTTCGGAAGTTTTCCACCGACTTGCGGGCATCACTCTTTGACGCTCCATGCCACATAATAGCCTCAATCACATTGCGAGCACGACAGTCGTGCATACGATCGTCGGCACCAGTGCATTGACGGCTCAAGCCTCTACCCCAAAGTGGAGTGGTACGGCACCAGCCTGTACGGATATCGTTGACCATAAACAAGCGATGTTGCACCATGTCGGTGTAAGGCCAAATCTTTTGGAAAGGATAGCGCGGTAAGGTTTGAGCTTTTGCCCCTACGAAGAAATTGTTTGGGTCGCGAATTTCATCTGCGCCGGTAGTCCATGATGGACGGTGGCAATATGCACAACCAATCTCGGTGAAGAGTTTCTTTCCCTTTTGGAAATCTGCGCTGTTCACGTCGCGTGCAGCAGGAACAGCCAAACCACGATGCCAAGCCATCAAGTCGATATATTCATCATCGGTCATCTCCACAGGCAACTCCTTATTCATCAAATAATTGTAGATATCCGATTCTGGATTGCCTGTTTTATTCCATTCTGGATAATATTTATAGAATGCTGATTGCACATCTGGGTCCTTTGAAGCCACTTTTGCGTAAGCATCAGTCATGTAGTGATAACGGCGGTCGCTACGAGTCACATTAGTGATATTCCATATGGCATTTGCGCCAGCACCATCCTGAAGATTACCTCTCGACAACGCATAGGTGTAACGGCGAACAAATTTTGTTCCATCACCCTGCAACGCGTTGGTATAATAGCTTGTGAAATCACCATTAGCCCAAATTGCAGGATTCAATGGCACACCCGCTTTTTCCTCAGCAAGATATTGCGCACGAATATCCTCGTCGGTCAACGCATCTAACAAACCAGTTCCATACAACCCAATCGTGCTTTCAAGGCGGCAACGCAACTGAGAATAAGCTATATCCTTTCCACCCACTTGCAATGGAACATAGAATGCTTCTTGCGGAATTGTCACCTCTGGATAAATAAGGCTATAGGTTTCTCCATCAGGGAACTTGTTACCCCATTCATCGGTGTACGACAACCAATCAATTTTGATTTTCTTCTCATCAATTGGAGCCTTGAAAGGTGCTGAGGCTTGAGTTTGTGGCATACCGGTAAGCGACGACAAATAGGTGTCGTTCTCATCAGTGAGTACCAACAAATATCCATTACCAATGTTATTGGAATTGTAAGTTGTCTGGCGCTGTCCATGACCATAACCTGGGTGACAAGCTATGCAACTCGTTCTGATCCAAAGTGGACCAAGGCCACGCATAGGCTGAGAGGGGTCTGTTTCTATATCAAATGGCGCTTCAAAAATTCTCTCGCCGCGCTTGAATGAAGCGACAAGACCCTGTTTTTCTACGGCAGGTGTGAATTGCTCGTAAGCTGATGCTGTGGTGTTGAAAGTTGTACCCAATTCACCACCAGTGTAATAATCCTCTGCATAAACAGGTGTCACACCGCCTTCTTCATTCGTGCCATTGTCGGCACATGATGGCAAAAGCAAAACTGCTAAAGCAGAAACGATAGTATATTTGCGTAAATAAATCATTTAATATTATTTTTGGATTTCAGTAATTGCATTATCAAGAGCGTCCATCAGTTCGTTGCACGCCTCTACAGCCTTTTTAGTTTCGGCAGCAGTAAGGTGATTGCGGAATGGTGCAGGCATTGATGCCACTTCCTTCAAAGCATTATCAATGGCTGCGCGCACTTTTGAATCGGCAGAAGAATTCAATTTCTTCAAATAAGCAGAAACAGAATTTGCATGAACACTTCCGTCGAGCGAACCATAGTACACGTTTCTCACGCTACGGATGTTGTCGGTGAAATCATCGATAGAATTCCATGAATACCAAGATTCTACGTCGAGCACATTGCCAGAATTGACAGGGTCGGTAATTTTAGTGTTGCCCACCTCATCGCTAATGTCACTTGCACCTTGAAGCATCTGGACCATCGCTGCGATTTGTGTCTTGTATTTGGAATTACCCTTTTCGCCAGCAAGAATCATCATTTCACCATAATTGGCAGTTGGCTCAAGTTCATTATCTTTCAAAAGTTTTTGTTTCTCAACAGTGACATTGTCAACACCTGCCCATGCAGCCTCAAGGCGAACGGTTTGCCATGCGAGGTCTTCTGCCACAGCTGCATTATAGATGAGTTCGTTAGGTGTGATGTCATTCACATTTCTTGGTTGCCCATCACGGAAAATCACATATTCCACGGCATGAAAGCCCAAAAGACCATAACCCAACGAAGCGAATCCATCGGCCGCTGCCCCATCTGCATCGAGTTCTGCAATCAAATCAGCATTAGAGAGAGTTTGGTCGAGCTTACTCTTTTGCAAAGGCCAAGAATCGATGTGTGGGTCAATGTTGTAATCATTTGCCGCTCCATAAAGGAAGGCTTCCGTCAATTCCCAATATTTTCGTGCTTCTATCCATTTATCGCAGGCCTTCTTCACATTCTCTTGTGAGGGATTTTCTTTCAAATCAGCGCAGATATTTGCCAATTCCAAAGATGCGTCAGCCAACGATTTATAGGTGGGAACCACTACCTTATTTACATACTGAGAAACAATAGCTTTCTTTTCAGCACTTGTTGAACCGTCGTTTGGCTCATCGTTATTTTTACTGTCGCTACACGACAACAATACTGTGGCCATAGAAAGTGCCACTACACTTTTTTTAATTAAACTTTTAATATTCATGATGTTATATTTTTAGATGATTTTATAAACGGAATAAGCCATTATAGCACACGCCCAGGCTAATGGTTGGCTCGTTGTTGAACTGTGACTTGAACAATCGATTACTCCACTCTCCTTTAATCACGATTTCCTTCATTGGGAAATAGTTGACACCAAAAGTGATTTTCTGACGTCCCCATTGTGGTTCATCAGTCATATTTGCCACAGTCTTATACATTGAGTCGTAGTAATCATAGCGTCCAAACACATAGAAGCGTTGGTCAGCCGAAGTGAGTTTCTTGCTCAAAGAGAATATGTTGTAGCCCACTTCACACCCCATAGCGATGGCATCGGAGGCGATGCTGGTTTTTGGCGATGGAGAGTCTTTTCTCGAAGCGATATTGGCATTGGTAATTTCCAAAGAGTTTGACAAATGTCCATAATCAAAATTACCACGAGCAATCACATTGTGGTCGTTGTAGAGAAATCCAAATGTGCCGATAGCCACAGTTCCTTTCAAGTCGTCATACTTTCCTGTGGCATTCAGTGTGTTGGTGGCACTATTTCCTACATAGCCACTTGCGCTCAAACGAAGGCCTTTGATAGAATAGTTGTCGATACGGAGCACTCCTGCATAGCATGTAGCCATCTTGAATTCGTAAGGAGAGCCTGCGCCACCGTGAATCCATCCCTTGTTACCAAAGCGATCGGCATCAAGGCCAGCAATAGCCATCACTTCGTATCGGAAATCGCCAATACGTCCAAAGGCTTCAATACCAGTTTCATGCCATGTACATGGAAATATTGTGTTTTCCCCTTCAGGGCGGAATACAGTAAAGAATTCAGTTGGCATATGGGCATAATTTGTTTCACCCACAGGAACCACCATGTGGCCTAAGCGAAGGTTGAATTTAGGTGAAAACGTTTTTTGAATCCAAAATTGTTCAAGCGCGATTTCGCCACCACGTTCGATTTCGCTCTCGTATTCACCGGTTTCCTCTTCTTCAATTTCAACAGCGCTTTCAGTGCCGCCGTGTTCAAATTCAATTTCAGTGCCAATTGACCAGCCTTTACCAAAGTCGTAACCCACAAAGAAAACAACATGAGGCAAGTCGAACTGACCAAAACTTTTAGCATCCTTATACTTGGAAGCATCCGTGTAACGCTTATAGTTATTGCTATAGAACATTCTGCTCGCCGTAGCTTCACCATATCCGCCAAGAGTGAGACGGCTTGTTTTTGGGGGTGCGCCGACTGTATCAGCTGACACCGACTGTGCAAATGCTGGGAGCATGAATGAACTCGCAACAATAGCAACAGCATACTTAAAAGTTGAAAAAATCTGCATTGAAAAAACGTTGTTTCTTATGATTAATAATGACTTAAAATTTCTATGCAAAATTATGGCTAAATACGATGGTGAGAAATCACCAAAATATGGTAAATTGGAAGCCGCAATAAGCATTAGTTGTTAACAATAAGTGATTAAAATCCCCATTTATAGGTAGTGATGTAAGTTGTTGCTAAATTTTTTGTATATTTGCACATATAAAATAAACAAAACAGATTCAACCATATTATCTATGAAAAAAAAATTAGTCACAATTCTACTCTGTGCAGCCACTCTTGCATGCTCTATGCCAGCTATGGCACAAGCCTATGGTAGAACAAGTTCTGATAGTTATTACCGCCGCGGTTATTCCGACGTGTTGGACATTCGTGCAGGCTATCCTGGCCGCTTGCGTGAAAAAATTACGGAACGCGAAATGCGCTATGCCCGAATGGTCATCATTGATGGCGAGATTAATGGTGAAGACATCGCAGTATTGAGAAAACTTTGCTCACGAGGTAGCTGCTACGACAGCAACGACCGCTCGATTGACAATTATGTAGACCTCGACTTGTCGCGTGCACGCATTGTGAGCGGTGGAAGTTACTATTCGAGTTATCGTGCAACACGCGAAGAAATTGGCGAATACATGTTTTATAATTGCTCAGCACTCCGTTCGGTAGTGCTTCCAGAATGGACCAACTGCATTCGCAAAAAAGCATTTTACGGTTGCAATAATCTGGAAGACGTGATGATGCCACGTGGTGTGCGCTTTATCGACGACGAGGCATTCTCTGGTTGCCGACGCCTCCGCCGTGTCGACCTTCCCGATGGATTGGAAAGAATCGGCAAACAAGCATTCTACAACTGTTACGAACTGCCAAATGTATACCTTCCTCGCACCCTGAGAGAAATTGGCTCGGAAGCATTCAGATACTGCCCTATCCGCGACATCCGCTTCCCTAACAATCTGCGCACCGTGGGCGAACGAGCATTCTCCAACACAAAACTCACTCGCCTTGACATTCCTGCTTCGCTGAACCTTGAAGGTAGCATCGGCTCAATATCTACGCTCACCAGCATCAATGTGGAAAACGGACACCCAGTTTACTCTTCCATCGATGGCATTTTGTATACCGACCATGGCGCCACCCTCACCATCTTCCCTTCGGGTCGTGGAGGCGACGTTAATGTTCCAGAAGGCGTGACACTTATCGGCAAATATGCTTTTTCAGGAAGTGGCGTGAGTAGCGTATACCTTCCTGAATCCACCACCACTATCGGTGCAGGTGCATTCAGCGGATGCTCAAATTTGTCGAACATCAGTTTTGCCGCCACACTCAAAGCCATTGGCGATGAGGCATTCAACGGATGCTCTTCAATCACTTCATTCGTGCTCCCAGAAGGCTTGACCGAAGTGAGAAAAGGCACATTCAAAGGTTGCAAAAAGATGGTGCAAGTGGATTTACCAGCATCGCTGACCGACATTGGCCAAGATGCATTCCGCGACTGCGAATCGTTGCGCATCATCAAATTCCCAGAAGGTCTCCGCAGCATTGGAAAAGAAGCGTTCCGTAATTGTAAGTCGCTTGACGGCGTGGTGGTACCAGCCAGCGTAACGACTTTGTCGTACAAGGCATTTAACGAATGTCACACCATGACGACGATAACACTGAACGAAGGTCTCAAAATCATTGAGGAAAGCGCCCTCGACAACTGCAACCTGCTGAGCCTCATCATTCCAAGCACCGTGCAAGTGATTGATAAAAAGATGGTGGAGAAGAACAAGAATTTGCAGAAGATTGTGGTGTTAGCTACTATTCCACCTGCATTGCAGAGCGACAGCGAAAAGAAAGTGCCACTCTATGTGCCCGCACAATCACTCGAGCTTTACAAGAACACCAAGCCTTGGAAGAACTATAAAACCATCCTCCCAATCGAATAAGAAACATCTATCATAGTTACAAGCCTTGCGAGATACTTTTTTTTGACAGTATCTCGCATTTTTTTTGGATAGCCAATGGAAAATACATAAATTTGCAAGCGTAACGACATCACTCTATCAGTCGTTGAAATTATTCATGCATCTATAGAGTATCATCTATGCAGATGATTGCCAACCGAGCATGTTATAGCCACGGTGGTTCAATGATGCGATTGTTGAACAA
>JAKSMA010000230.1 GCA_024400895.1 Muribaculaceae bacterium
TTTGACCTCGGTGACCATCCCTAATAGCGTGACCACGATAGGCTATTATGCGTTCAGGGAGTGCAGTTCTTTGACCTCGGTGACCATCCCTAATAGCGTGACCACGATAGACGGTTGGGCGTTCGGTTATTGCAGTTCTTTGACCTCGGTGACCATCCCTAATAGCGTGACCACGATAGGCTATTATGCGTTCTCAGGTTGCAGTTCTTTGACCTCTGTGACCATCGGAAATAGCGTGACCACGATAGGCAATTCTGTGTTCTCAGGTTGCAGTTCTTTGACCTCGGTGTACTGCAAGATAAAGAAGCCACTTAGCATAAGTAGTTATACATTCCGCAACGTGCCATTCTCATCCGCTACGCTGTATGTTCCTAAGGGGAGCAAGCAGGCTTATGCTTCGGCAAATTACTGGAAGGACTTTGGCACTATTGCCGAAATGGATTTTTCTATCAAGGGTGATGTGAATGAAGATGATGTGCTGGATGTGAGCGATACTTCGCTTGATGCCGACTTTTTCTGCCTGATGTGAATGAAGATGATGTGCTGGATGTGAGCGATGTGACATCCCTTATCAATTACCTCCTTGGCACAAAGTCGTTGCCAGACATCACAAAAGCCGACATCAACGGTGACTTTGAAGTGAACGTGAGCGACGTGACTGTTCTCATCAATCTTATCCTCGGCGGAGAATAACAATCTATCACATATAAAGAGGGAGGCGATGCTTAAGCAAGGCACCGCCTCTTATGTTTTTTGTCTATGAGTCAATGGGGCGACAAGTCAACGGGTGATGGGGAGACATTATCCCTGGTGGGAGTTGACTCGGTAACATGCCAAAGGCATGTCCCTACGAGTGGTTGTGTTTTTTTGGGGGGGAGTGGCGCTACTCCCCGTCTTACGCGTTTCGCTACGACCGGGGGTATCGTTCGCTTGCGCTCACCTATTGGGCCGCCAGCCCTCTGCCAGCCTATTCGTAAGGTGTACGGATAGCCATTACCCCAATCCCAATCCTCTAACAAAACCAATCTTGCTTCTATTTTATAAATAAGAGGTGGGATGGGTGGAAAATGGGGCGGTTTTTCGTGGATTTCAGCTTTTTTTGAGTAAATTTGCAGTTTGAAATAAGATTTGAGTTATGATTTTTTCGTTAGAAACACCGAATATCCTATATGTGTATGTGCTTTTGGGAATAGCATTTGTGCTTACCATCGCTTGCTCTGTGGTGCTTTGGCGCCGGGCAGTGCGTTTGCGTAAGTTCGCCAATGTGGAAGCATCTCGTGAATATCTCTCCGATGAAGAATTGCCGGGTGTCACAGTAGTGGTTTATGCCCACAATGAGTGTGAAAACCTGGAGCGCTTCCTTCCGCTTCTGCTTCACCAAGACTATCCCGACTTTGATGTGGTGGTGGTGGACGATGCTTCGTTCGACGGCACTCGCGACCTTTTGAGCGATTTGCTTTCGCATTTCAGTAATCTGCGCGTCACTTTTGCTCCCGAGGCCACTCGCTCGCTTTCTCGCAAGAAGCTGGCGCTCACTATCGGCATCAAGGCTTCGCAAAAGGAAGTGGTGCTGACCACCAATGCCAACTGCCGCGTGATGAGCGACCAATGGTTGCGTACGATGATGCGTAATTTCGTGCCAGGCACCGATGTGGTGCTTGGATTTTCGCACTATCGCTATCGCAAAGACACCACTTTTGGGCGCTTCTATCGCGTGTTCGATTCTGTTGTCACTTCGCTTCAATGGGTGGGCAGCGCCATCAAGGGCAAGCCTTACCGTGGCATCAGCGATAATTTGGCTTATCGCCGTCAACTCTTTTTCGACCATTCTGGTTTCTCAAAAAGCCTCGATTTGAAGTATGGCGACGACGATGTGTTTGTCAGCGAAATCGCCTCAGGTGCCAACACCCGTATGGTGCTTGCTTCCGATAGTCAGGTGCAGACATATTACGACAATGTGCCTAAGGCGCATCATTTGTTGAAGCTTCGTCGCGACTACACCACACAATTTGTTTCGACTTCTGCGCCTTTCTATGCGCAAGGGGCGTTCTCTTTAGCTAATTATTTGCGCTTGGCTGCACTTGTGGCAGCGGTGGCGATTGATTATACCAACATATTCACTGTGTCGGTAGCGGCATTCTTGCTGGTGCTCTCTTGGGTGATGATGATTTTGCCTTTCAACAGATGCTGCCAGTTGCTGCAGGCTCCAGGGCTCACTTTGAGCGTGCCCGTGTTCTACATCTGGCGTCCAGTGGTAAACTTCTATTATCGCATGCGAGGCATTTCCACCCGCAAAACCAATCTCACATCTATGTATGACTGACGCTGCTCATTCTCGAATAGATACGCTCACGTCGTGGCGTGGCATCTTCGCCATCTGTATTGTGCTGTTTCACTGCAAGGTGGTGGAATTTACCGAACCCACAAAGTTTGGCGTAACGTTCTTCTTTGTGGTCAGCGGATTCCTTTTGGGCATGAAGCATCGTGCCGAAGAAATGCGTGGGAAGCGATATTTTAAATTTATCGGTTCGCGCGCCCTTCGCCTCTACACCTATCATTGGGCCGCCCTTGCCATTTTCATTGCATTGGCGGTGGGGCTTGCGCACGGGAATGGAGCCAACTGGGATGCACTCGTGCCCAATTTGTTCTTTGCACAGATATTTTCGGCTAACAAAGATGTGATTTTCTCATTCAATGGCCACATGTGGTTTTTGGGAGATTTGTTGCTGTGCTATGCCATCTATCCTTTGCTGGGCGCGGCTCTCGGCAAATTCACCTTGCGAGTGCAATTGCTGTTCGCTGGGCTGGTAATGGCACTGCTGTGGGTGGTGATGGGGTGTTTCGTGCCCCATGAAATGCTCACCTGTTGCTATGTGTTTCCGCCCGTCCGCATTTTTGAGTTTATGGTGGGCATGGTGTTGAGCCAGTGCTACTTTGCTGTCAAGGAGAAGTCTACAGGCTGGTCCGATACCAAGGTCTCTACATTTTGGTTTGTGGCGATAATTGTAATAGTGGTATTGTTTGCGCTGGTGCGTATGGGCGACGGCACCAAAGTGGACCACTTCAATGAATTTGTGTTGTGGGAAATTCCTGTATGTGCATTGGTTATCCTCTCTGCTTTTACGGCTGGACGCACCGATATGATGTCGCGTGTAATCACTTCTCGCCCACTGATGTGGCTGGGCAAGTTGAGCCTTGAAATATACATTCTCCAGGCCATTGCTGGGCAAATCTACGCATATCTGGTGGCGCCTTTTTTCGGGCATTTCGGGCTG
>JAKSMA010000231.1 GCA_024400895.1 Muribaculaceae bacterium
GTTCGATGTTCATCATCATAGTGATAGGAATACCACCAGCAACCCATTGGATAGAAGGCTTAGAGAGGTTGCGGATTGACGACATATAACCAGTTGCGCCACAGTTAACGAGTTGAGCAGCGTTGAAACCGAGAGCATAGCAGTAGTCTGCATCGAAGTTAGATGGGTCAGCGCAACGACCTTCATAACCGAAGAAGTGGTGTTGAGCGGCAAACTTGCCAACAAACTTGCCTTCAGCCTTCATATCAGCAAGCTTCTTATCGACCATTTCGCTAAGGAGCTTTTCTGTTTCAATAAGTGAAACTTGAACATTACCATGTGGGTCGCGGTCGAGAGAAAGCTGACGAGCAACTGCTACAGGAAGGCTTGAGAATGCTTCTGCGTTTTCTGCGTTGAGGTGGTCAATCACATATTGACGTTGAGCATCTGCTTCCATATCCTTAATTTCTGGATGTGCAGCAAGCATATCGTTGAGTTCGGCAATGAGTTTCTTCATTGCAGGGATAAATTCTATAAGACCTTCAGGAATGAGGATTGTACCGAAGTTGTTACCATCAGCAGCGCGATCAGCCACTACTTGTGCGATTTCAGCTACGATATCGTTCAAAGTTTTGTTTTCAGCTTCAACCTCTTCACTGATAATGCAGAAGTTAGGTTGAGTTTGAAGTGCACATTCAAGAGCGATGTGAGATGCAGAGCGGCCCATCAACTTAATGAAGTGCCAGTATTTCTTTGCAGAGTTTGTGTCGCGTTGGATGTTACCAATCACTTCGCTATATACCTTGCAAGCGGTATCGAAACCGAATGAAGTTTCAATCCAGTCGTTCTTCAAGTCGCCGTCGATAGTCTTAGGGCAACCGATAACCTGAACATTCACATCTTTAGCCTTGTAGTATTCAGCAAGCACACAAGCATTGGTGTTTGAATCGTCACCACCAATAATCACGAGAGCACGGATATTGAGTTCTTTAACGATTTCAAGACCTTTTTCAAATTGTTCAGGAGTTTCGAGTTTTGTGCGACCTGAACCAATAATATCAAAACCACCAGTGTTGCGATATTCATCAATTACGTCGCTGGTAAGTTCCACATAGTTGTGGTCAACAAGACCGCCAGGCCCCATCAAGAAACCATACAGACGGTTAGCTTTATTCAAAGCCTTGATGCCATCAAACAAACCACTGATTACATTGTGTCCACCAGGAGCTTGACCACCAGAAAGAATAACACCAATGTTAATCACTTCCTTGTCTGAATTTTTCACTTTAGTTGCCTCTGTGTCTTTTTCAAAACGCAATTCTGGTAAACCATAAGTGTTAGGGAACAATTTCTTGATTTCTTCTTGATCGGCAACTGATTCAGTTGCAGCACCCTTTACAGCCTTTACTGGTCCCCACAATGCTGAAGGCAATTTTGGCTGATAAGCGGCGCGAGCTTGTTGAAGTACGCTCTTTTTTGTCATTTTTCTGTTTTTATTTAGAGATTTGTTTCTTAAATTTCCGTATTCGAGTACAAAGTTCGCAAAAAAACGCAACATTATCAAACGAATAAGTCCAATTTTAACCTAATTCTTTAATCTTTTGCTCATCTCCGGCAATTACGATACGCATTTTATCGTCGATAAGATACTTATTGGCCACCTCCATCACATCCTCAGGCGTACAAGCGAGTATCTCCCCCACCTGTTCGTTGAAATATTCTGGATAAATGCCGCAAGTGAATGAATCTCCCACATAGTGAGCTATTGTGAATGGTGTGTCAAGTGTTTTCATCAATTCACTCAACATATGCTGCTTCACGGTGCGAAGCTCATCAGCCGACATCAACTGTTCACGCAATCGTGCCATCTCATTCTTTACTTCTTTAATCAGTGCCCAAGTGTGTTGTGTAGCACAGCACGACATCACACTAATAAAAGAGTCGTTACTTCTACCAGCCAAATAACCGTGAATGCCATAAGTGTAACCTTTATCTTCACGAATATTCATATTTAATCTGCTTCCAAAATAGCCACCAAATGCCATAATGAGCAAACGAAGTTTGAAGTAATCGGGATGGCGACGTGGAATTGCACGAATAGTAATGGCGACAGCCGATTGCAGAGCACCTTTTTTGTCAACAATCGACAACATCTTTTCCGATGGTTGAAAAGCCGGTTCATCGGCTTCATCAACTTTTTGACCAACCTTTTCCCACTTACCAATTGTGGAATCCAGAATTGCCATTTCCTTGTCTGTTACTTTGCCAGAAAAAACGATTCTCAAATTATTGGCATTATAATGCTGTTCATGAAACTTTTTATAGTCTTCAGTAGTAATGCTCAACAAGCCTTCTGGGGTGAGTTCTGAAGCCATTGGGTGACTTTTGCCATAATACAGACGTTTCATCTCCTCATTTGCCATATATTCAACTCGCTCACGGGCGGTAGAAACATTGCTGGCAATACGCTGCTGGTAAAGCATACATTCCTGCGAAGAGAAAGCTGGACTTGTGATACTGTCGCAAAGAATTTGTGCAGTAGAACTAAAGTTGTTATTAAGCGATGACAGCGACACCAATGTGCAATGATCGAATGGCTGTGCCGATTTCACAGCGCCATAATAATCTAATGCTTCCGCAATTTGTTCTGCCGACATATTCTTGTTTCCCTCAAGGGTCAACATGCCGGTAAGATAGGCCAACAATGGTGCGGGTTCCTGAACACATCCACCACCCACATAAATTTCAAGTCGATTCACTTCGTCATCACCATCACCAACAATCCAAACCGGTATGCCATTCGACAAAGTGACCGGCGTTGGAAAATTGAGTTCAACTTTATTAAAACTTGAAATATCGGGTTGTTTTGTGCGATCTATCATAATTTAAAGTGTATTCAAAAATTCTTCAGCATTTTGCAAATCTTGAGGGGTATCTATACCTATGGTTTCAACTGTGGTTACACCCACTTTAATAGTGAAACCATTTTCCAACCAGCGAAGTTGCTCAAGGCTTTCCGCCACTTCCAATGCCGATTGAGGCATAATGGTGATTTTCTTCAACACATCAGCCCTGTAGGCATACATACCAAGATGGGTATAGAATTGGTGACGTGAAGGCCATTCATCTTTGTCGAAATTTCGAACATAAGGTATCACAGAACGCGAAAAATATTTTGCATTCCAATTTGCGTCGACCACAACCTTTGGCGAATTGGGATTCTCCAAGTCGGAATAAGGGCGCGACGATTCGAAAGGCTTCACCAAAGTAGCGATATCTGTAGCATCGT
>JAKSMA010000232.1 GCA_024400895.1 Muribaculaceae bacterium
CCACTTCAGAAGCTATTTCCATTTCGCTTGCTGCTATTGTTTTGGCCGGTGTTTTCAGTTCTTGGTCCGGTGGAATGAGCACAGTGAATACCGAACCTTTACCCTCGGTGCTACTGATGCTGATTTCTCCTCTCATGCTGCTTACGATTTGCTTAACAAGCGCAAGCCCCACGCCAGTGCCCACTTTGTCGTGAGCATTTGATGCCTGGTGGAATGCTTCGAAAATCGATGCCATTTCTTCTTTCGGAATGCCGCGCCCATTGTCGGCCACGCGTATACAGATATCGTGGTGCTTGGTTTCAACCGCTATTGCTACGAAGCCATCGTCGGCAGTGAACTTGATGGCATTGCTGATGAGGTTGCTGAGAATTTTGTGAATGTATCCCGGCACGAGATCCATTTCGATTTCTTTTTCTTTTGTGGCAAAGTGTAGAGCTATGCCTTTTTCGTAGGCAGCATCTTCATAGGTTCGCACAATCATACTGATATATGGCACCACATTGCCATGTCGCCAGTCGGGATTGCCTATTTCGGAGTTTACTTTCGAGATGTCGAGAAGTTGGTTGATGAGTCGTAAAAGGCCTTGGCCCTGGCGTGATATCATGTTGTAGAGCTTTTCGGGCTTTTCATCGTCTGCAAGATTTCCCTTTTTTAGCCGTTCGCTTGCTCCAAGAATCACAGTGAGAGGCGTGCGGAATTCGTGGGTGATGTTGGTGAAGAATGACGTGCGCACCTGTTCAAGTTGTTGAGCGATTTCGTGTGCTCGACTCTTGTGCTTAAATGCCGCATACAGCGCTGCTACCACAGCAATCAGAAGAAATAGGCCAATGATTGAAGCAATCATGATGATGCGGAAAGTGCGGTTAGTGGCTTCGATTTCTGCGTTTTGCTTTTCCAACTCTTCATTCTTGTATTTAGCGTTGAAAATGTTGGATTGTCGTGCCGATTCTTCATTGAAAATGCTGTCGGCCAACACAGTGTATCGTTCAAGGTGCTTTAGCGCTTCCGCTGGATTTTTAGAGCGAAGCACGGTGGCAAGCCCCTTTTCGCAACGTCGCTCAAGGTAGCGGTTTCCGATAGTTTTGCAGATTTCAAGCCCTTGTCGATAGAAACCTTCGGCCTCTCCATCGTTTTTCTTTATTTGCATGATGTCGGCCAGTTGAGCATAGCAGATAGCCAGAGAATTGGCTTTGTTTCCATCTTTGAGCAGTGGCAGTGCTTCGCGAACGTTTTTTTCAGCTTCGTCGTAGTTTTTTAATTCAAAAAGAGCACCTGCCATTTGGCATTGTCGCACGGCAGCTACCACTTTGTCGCCGTTTTTTGAGTCAAAGTTGTAGGCTTCTCGTGCATATTTGAGTGCTTGCTTGAAATCTTTAAGTTTGAGATACACTTCCGAAGCCATACCCAATTCAATACCAAGGCGATGGTTGGAAGGCGACGATTTGGTGTTGCGTTGGAGTTCAATAGCCTTGAGAATGTAATTTTCAGCAGATTTGGCATCTTCCATAGCCAGATAGATGGCTGTGATGGTGTTCAAATCGCTACTCATGCGGTCTTGATCTTTGATTTTTGTGTCGATGGCAAGCCCTTTTTGGCTATATTCAAGCGCTTTAACGAGGTTTCCCATTCGCTGTGCGGAGCATCCGAGTGTGCTATAGGTGTCGCTTTTAAGGTCATTTTCCACATTATTTAATAATGCGATGGCCTTTAAACTCACTTCTTCAGCTTTAGCGTATTGGTCGCTGTAGAAGAAATAGCTACCCATTCCCGACAGCAATGCTGCTTTTTCTTGTCCTTTATAGTTTTTGTTTTCGAAGATGTCCTTGTCGAGATACTCCTCCTCGATCAGCTGTTTTTGCAGTTGCTTAGCTGCTTGTTGCTGCTTGCTACCACTTGTAGATTCGAATTTGGCGTATAAAGATTCAATGTCAGCTGCCAAACAGCAGAAGCTGTTGGCCGTTGCCAATAGAAAAGCAAATAGGATGACTACTTGTTTTAAATTCCATAAGGGAGTTTTGTGATGACGTATAGAGTGACAAATGGCTTTCAAATTGCTGGGTTGTTATAGCTGTTAATGATATATGTTGTTATAAATTATTGCAAAATTATGATTTTTTCTGCGATAATGCAAATCAAAGTGATTTTTTGCTATAGCTCCAGTCTTTCATGGTAGTTTGTGTGTTATTTTGTTATGTATAAAGAAAGGAGGGTGATAATCAACCGATTATCACCCTCCTTGTGAATTGTCGGGATAACTGGATTCGAACCAGCGACCCCACGCCCCCCAGACGTATACTCTAACCGGACTGAGCTATATCCCGAACAATGCCATTGGCCGCTTGCCAAAAGCGTTGCAAAGTTACGATATTTTTCTCACCCTTGCAAATCTTTTTTTACTCCAGAAATTTCATTAGAGAGAAATGGCAATATTTTGTTTTTCCAGACACAATGGCTGCCTAAATCTTATGCATGCCCTGTTGCACTTTCACTTTATACGTTTGAAAGGATGAGGTGGGGGACTTTGACGAAAGCAATAGAGGCACTCGCTTGATGCGGGTGCCTCATATTCATTTGATAATGCTAAGAGCGAAATTATTCAGCCTTGCCGTCGCTGCCGAGCACTTCTTTAATCTTGTGAGTGTAGAGCTCTACCATCAAGTCGCGAGCTGGACCGCAGTACTTGCGTGGGTCGAATTCTGCTGGCTTTTCGTTGAACACCTTGCGAACTGCAGCGGTGAATGCCAAACGAGAGTCGCTGTCGATGTTGATTTTGCAAACTGCGCTTGCAGCAGCCTTGCGAAGTTGTTCTTCAGGAATACCAACTGCGTTAGGAAGTGCACCACCGTTAGCGTTGATGATGTCAACGTATTCTTGTGGAACTGAAGAAGAACCGTGGAGTACGATTGGGAATCCAGGAAGTTTTTCCATGATTGCATCGAGGATGTCGAATGCCAATGGTGGAGGTACGAGGCGACCAGTTTCTGGATCTACTGTGCATTGTTCTGGAGTGAACTTGTAAGCACCGTGGCTTGTACCGATAGAGATAGCGAGTGAGTCGCAACCAGTCTTTTGAGTGAAGTCGATAACTTCTTCTGGCTTGGTGTAGTGAGAAACTTCGCTTGAAACTTCGTCTTCAACACCTGCGAGCACACCGAGTTCGCCTTCTACAGTCACACCGTGAGCGTGAGCGTATTCAACAACTTTCTTGGTTAATGCCACGTTTTCTTCGTATGGGAGGTGTGAACCGTCGATC
>JAKSMA010000233.1 GCA_024400895.1 Muribaculaceae bacterium
TCGAACTTAAAATCGTATTCAAATCCCTTGTATTGCTCTTTCGGGCGAATCATGTATGAACCATCCACATTGGCGAGGGTCACCATGCTGCTCATGCCACTATTGAAAGTGCCTTTTCCGAGAATGAAGGCACGCCCCAGGAATATGTCTTGAAGGGTGGAAACATTGATTGGAATGCCAGCTGTAAGGAGTTTTGCATCTTCAAGGATGTAGCGCTTGTGGATTTTGTCAATCACAATTAGCGTGTCGCCAGTGATAATGAGTCGGCCCACTTCCATGATGCCCATCGGGCGTACGGAAATGTAAATGCTCTTACCACGCACCATGCGAATCTGCATCGACGACGACAACGATTGTCCTCCACCTATCGACACATTGCCACCTGCTCTCAAAGTGGTCCACGCGCCAAATGAATTGGCAATCTTTGTCGCATGGCTCACTTGTGGTGTAGACGGCGCTTTTTTTGCGGTGTCGGTGAGCGTGTATTTTGGTGTGTCGTTCACCGCTGCTTTATGTGCTCCGCATGATGCCAACAAGCCTGCCAGAGCCAACATCGATAAAATATATTTTGCCTTGTTCATAATTATCTAAATAATCATTGTTCTGTGATTTCGTCAGGTTGTTTGTCCCCTGCTTCGAGTTCGGCTGCCAACTTTTCAATCTTCTCGAGCAGCGATTGATTGCCCGCATCCAACTCAAGCGCCTTTTTCCACTGTGCGAGCGCTTCCTTTTTGTTGCCGATGGCCAACAGGATGTCGCCATAGTGGTCGTAGATGTCCGACGACGGACGCTTTTCATTCTTCAGCGCCATCTCTATGTAGAGTTGCGCCATGGTGTACTCCTGTCGCTTATAGAACACCCACGCATAGGTATCGAGGAATGTGGGGTTTTGAGGCTCGGCCTGAATGGTCTTTCCGCTCATTCGCTCGGCTTTGTCGAGGTCGCGGTTGCAGAGTGTGAGGAAATAGGCATAATTGTTCATAATGCCCACATCATTGGGATTCACCTCAAGTGCCTCGTCGTAGAGCGCAAAGGCTGCAAGAGTGTCGCCTTGTGCGCATTTCACGTCGCCAATGCCACCCAAGAACATCGACCGATGCTCCACATCTGCACTGTCGACAGCTGCAAGCGCTTTGTTGTAGACTTCAATGGCCTTGTCGTATTGCTTGATATTATAGTAGGCAGGAGCGATATAGCCATAGAGCTCTGTATTTTTCGGATTGAGTTCGATGGCACGGTCGCCAGCCGCAATGGCTTCCGGTTAGTTTTCAGAAATGATGTGCAGTATCACGAGTCGCTTCCATGCCTGCGCTTCTGTAGGGTCGAGCTTCACAGCATAATCCATCTGCTCGGCAGCGCCTTTCATATCATCTTTTGCAGCAAGGTAATCGCTAAACAGCATGTGAATCTGTGGTTCGAGCGGATGCTGCTGGATGAGTACATTAAAGAGATTTTCGGTACGGCCTGTTGAATCTTTTGCCACAAGCAGATGGCGGGCATAGTCGGCAAGCACATCCACCTTGCTCTCAACATCGAGGTCTTTCGAAACGAGCGCCTGATAGGTTTGCTTATCGTAGTTCAGCGAATCGCCGATTGCATTATAATATTGTGCTTTAGCAAGGTATGTTGCGCCATTTTCGGGCTCGTATTGCTGCGCTTTGTCGAGATAGACCAATGCGCTGTCGCGCTCGCCAAACATCAGCATCATGTTGCCCATTGCCAAATTGAAGTCAACATTTCGTGGAGCGGTGGCCAACAGCGAGCGCATCTCGTTGAGAGCGCCAGTGGTATCATTGAGCGCCTGATAGGCACGCACTTTTCGAGCCAGCAGTTGCACCGACTGGCCTTGCCACAGCTGCACACTATCGTAAGCCGCGATGGCGTTTCGGAATTCGCCCAAACGTGCATAAGCATCGGCGATGCTCAACCGAGTCTCCACACTGTGAGGGTTGCGTTCAGCCTGGATTTTCAGCACACGAAGTGCTTCCTGCACCTGATTGGCAATCATATTGCCATTGGCATAGAGCGACGCCTCATATTTGTCTTCGGGGTGCAAGTCAACGTGTTTTCGCATCATTCGCAACGACTCCATAAATGCACTATCGGCCGTGTTCATATTGCTCTTCATCAGGCGGCTGTAGCCCATATAGTAGGCAATTGCCGTATTTTCTGGGTCGAGCGAATGGGCATATTCTATGAGGTGATGGAATGCATCATCACGCCCCATATTGCGTTGCTTTTCAGCTTCAAGAAACACATAGGCAGCCTTTACGCGGTCTTCTTCCGAGATTCCCTTCTTCCCGGAAGCCGACGACTTAAAAGCGAAAGGCAGCACCAATGCCAACAGCAACAGTGCAACGCACGAAATCTGTGTGTATCGCTGGTTCATTTCCTAAATATCTGATAATTATTTAGTGCCTGTATGGCCAAAACCACCAGCACCGCGTTCTGTTTCGTCAAGCGTTTCTACGGCTTCCCAAGCCACAGTCTCGTGACGCGCAATCACCATTTGGCAGATGCGTTCGCCGTGTTCAATCGTTTGAGGCTCACTGCTAAGGTTCACCACGATTACACCGATATCGCCACGATAGTCAGCATCAATAGTGCCAGGAGTGTTGAGCAGCGTAAGACCACGTTTCAGAGCCAAACCACTACGAGGACGCAACTGGCACTCAAAACCTTCAGGCAAAGCAATCGACACGCCTGTGGGAATCAAGCGGCGTTCGAGAGGTTGGAGCGTAACGGGTTCTTCGAGCCAAGCGCGCAAGTCCATACCAGCACTTTGAGGAGTGCCATAGGCAGGAAGCGCATTAGGACTCTTATTCACTATCTTCACTTTGATTGTTTCCATATCTAAATTTTTAATGTTTTATTTATAATAAAAACGGACAAATGCCCATTAAATTGCGAATTTACAAAAAATCCCCCAATTCTACCCCATGCACACAAAATACTTTGCCAAAACTTAATATTTTCTCGAGTTTTGGCAAACAATAAGCTTCTATAACTTGCTAAAACTTGTAATTTTCTTAAGTTTTGGCAAACAATAAACATTTCCCATTATATCAATATTGATACTTTAGCTATTCAAATACAGCAACAATTATTCAATATTGACATATTACGCACATCTTTTTTACATAGAAATATACAAAAATAAAAAAAAAATCTGAGGAAATTGCTCTTTTCTATAGGTTTTTGATGATTTTGGCG
>JAKSMA010000234.1 GCA_024400895.1 Muribaculaceae bacterium
TTCATTGTTCTCGTCGGTAACAAGACCCGACATAGCCGAGGTAGTTACCTGTGCATTCATTGAAAATGCTGCAAAAAGCATTGCAATGAGTGACAAAAACTTGATTTTTTTAAGCATAAAACTTAGGATAAAATTATTAAAAATAAAAAATTGAAATTTAGTTGCTTGTTGAAGTCTATAAAAATAATTCACGCTACCCCATAAAATGAAGTAGCGCACATTCCCTCTCTCTTATTTAGAGTTGTATATAAAAACTTTGCTCCAAGGGCATAGAAGATGCCCTGGATGCCATTGTATCGAATATTTGTGGTCGTTTGCATTTTCCGCGATAGCACTGCAGTCGTTGAAATACGGTGCAAAGTTACGGCATTTATTCTATTTTAACAAACCGCCACCTTATTTTAACATTCATCCGTTAAAAACCTTAATTTCCGCCAACTTCAAACGCGAAAAATCCATTTCGCTAAAAGACATCAGTATGAGAAAAAATGAGTAACTTTGCATCTGTTATGATTATCTACAACACCACATTCCATGTCAGCGATGAAGTTGAGCGCATGTTTCTCGACTACATTCGACTGCAATACGTGCCTATGGCCACTGCCGACGGCACTATGACCAACCCAATTCTCTCGCGCGTAATGGGCAGTGCCCACGACGGTGGCATGAGCTACGCTTTGCAAATGCAGGCGCAATCGATGAAAGAACTCCAGAAATGGTGCCTCGGCACTGGGAAAATGCTCTCATCGCGCGTCGCGTCGCATTTCGGCAGCAGCGTGGTGGGATTCACCACTATGATGGACGTGCTCGACCTTAAATAAACACACACGGAATGGAAGGACTTGAACACGACAAAATCATTATCGGCATCGACCCCGGTACGAATGTAATGGGCTATGGCATTCTTGGCATCAAGGGCAAGAAACCCGAACTCATTGCCATGGGTGTGCTCAAGCTCAACGCCATGGACGACCACTATATGCGATTGCATCACATTTTCGAGCGTGTGACCAGCCTTATCGCACAATATCTGCCCGACGAGATGGCCATTGAGGCTCCGTTTTTCGGCAAAAATGTGCAGTCGATGCTGAAGTTGGGTCGAGCTCAAGGCGTGGCAATGGCTGCAGCACTCAATCGCCAAGTGCCTATCACCGAATACGAACCACGAAAAATCAAGATGGCCATCACTGGCAACGGCGCCGCCAGCAAGGAGCAAGTGAGCACTATGCTGCAGCGCACACTGGGCATTGCACAAGATGAGATGCCAAAGTTTCTCGATGCCACCGATGCCCTCGCGGCAGCCCTCTGCCACTTCTACGAAAGCCAAAAGCCCGTGTTTGCCCGCGGACCGAAATCCTGGAAATCATTTATTGCCCAAAATCCCGACCGCGTAAAGAAATAATTTCTGAAATCTTGTGATTTCTATGTACTCCAAGCTCCTTTGAGAAAGCCTTAATTGGCGCTACCAACCTGCACTTTTTGCTTGCATTTGATGATTTCTCCACGAGGACTCACGCCTTCGATGGTCACAGTGTAGGTGGTGTTCACATTGTCGCTGGCATAGAAGTCGAACGACGAAGTGCCATCGGCAGCAATTTTAACGGATGGTTTCCACACCAAAGTGCTTCGCAAGTCGGTGCCCACACCAATGCCTGCATCGCCGTGCTCATACGAAGGCGAATAAAATTCCACAGGGCGCTGATATCCTTCCACATCCAAAATCTTATAAAACACATTTGGATGCTCCTTCACCTTCTCCGTTCCGTCTTTCGTGATAATCATAATGGCACCATTCGACGCATTCGGCCCTAAAGCCACGCCATTGGTTGATGGAATGAAATCGACACGCTTCACGATTTGTATCGGGCAGAGGCCCTCAATCTCGTCTAATGTGCTCATGCCTATGGGGGCATCGGAAGTGATGCCACGAATCATTTTCATCATTTCGCCTCCTTGTTCGGGGCCTTCGTCGGGTTTCTCCAGCACCTCTACCATCGGCTCGTAATAAATGCCGTCGATAAAGAACGCCAAACGCCTGCCACGACAAATCACCTGCCCGCCAATAATGTTCACGCCAGGGAACGTGCGGATAATCTCTTCAAGGCGAGTGTATTTCCTGTCTTCTATCTTTTCATAGTCTATCGATCGGGTGGCCATCGTTTCAAACATGTCGGTGGGGCGCTTCACATTGTAGGCCGACACCACCACTTCATCGAGCATCAGCATCACACCACCATCGCGCATGCGCATGCGTTTAGCCTCGCTCGCCACATAATCGGCAGCCTGTTCTTCACGCTCGGGCTCAAAACTTTCCATCGGGAACGAGAACACTTGGGGGCGCTCCGGTTCGGGGTCAAAACTGATGTTGGCTTGTTCTTTGCCTTTCTTGTTCACGCCATGCACCACCAGCCTTGTGCCCTCAGGGAAATCACAACCTTTGATTTCAAACACGCCTGCGCTGTCGGTTGGGAATTGGTCGAAATATTTGATTCTTGGGCTAATCACCTGCACAGCACCGTCAGCCACCGCCTTATTGCGGAAAGTGGTGCCCAGGCGACCCGACTTTGAGTAGCCGCGCTCGATGGGCGATGTGGGCTCCGACATCAGTCCCCTCAGCACCAATGGCACATTGTATCTGCGCCATCCTTGAGTGAGGAGCAGAGCATCGAGTTCGGCGTCGTGGTTTTCTGCGCCGAAATAGTACGACGGATTTTCAATAAAACCGCGCAAGTCGCTCTGCAGCAGCAATTGCCGTTCTATTTCCGAAACGCTGTCAATCGCCACCGAACGGTCGTCGGTCACGCTCACGGCATAGTTGCCTTCAGGCATGGCAAAGCCATCCAATTTCACATCCACCACCACTTTTTCGCGGGTGGAATATTCTGCTTTCCTTGTTTTTGCCGTAGTGATTGAAGCGCTATGGTCGCGCACGAAAAACAAGCGTTCGCTGAGGGCTCGCAAATCCTTATTCACCAGCAGCACTTGCACCACGCCAGCCGGAATCGTGGCCTCGTCGATATCAAATTCGCCCTGTGCATAAGCCAGCATACGCCCTCGTTGTTGCACCACCAGATGATATTCTGAAGGCAAATCGCCTGCCGGACGAACAATTATCTTGCCTCCTTCCCGACGAATTTGCACAATAGCAGCACCACTTCGCAAAGCGGGCAATGCCACTTCTTTCTCTTCGCCATCAGCGGCTTTCACAAATGC
>JAKSMA010000235.1 GCA_024400895.1 Muribaculaceae bacterium
CACGCCTGGAAAGCGTGTATACGTCAAAAGCGTATCGGGGGTTCGAATCCCCCTTACTCCGCAAAATAAAAGTCTCATAAGATTCAGAAATTTGATCTTATGAGATTTTTTTTGTGACGGGGCGAGGATTCGATAATTCGATAATACGATAAGTCGAGGTGGCGGCGGGGCAATGCTTTATTTGCGGTGCGCTTATTTGGGCATGTAGTCGGCGTATTTTTCTTCGTCGGTTTGTTGTTGGGTGACTTCGGCTTGCTCCTGGGCTTGTGGACGTTGGTCTTTAGGCATATAGTCGGTAGGGTCTTCGTTTTTCTTTGAAGAAGTTTCCTCTACAGTTGCCTTTGGTTCATCTTTTGGTGTGGATGTTTTCTTCGATTTCACTTTGCTTTCAATGTGTGAAATTTCTTCATGCAGCTCGTGTTGCACTTTACCGATGCTCTTCTTGCCTTTTTCAAAAGTGTCGTCGATGGAGCGTTCAAGTGTTTGGTTGAACTTGAATGGCAGAAGTGAGATGATGCACGACACGAGCGACAGCCACATCAAAATGCTGCTTGTGTAATAGCCGATGCTGAGCCCCTTCACCTTGAATCCTTCGATTTGTGCTGCTTGGTCGCCAAGAAGCTCAGGGTCGTGGGTGAGAGTCCAACTTTGGAAGAAGAAGTCGGGTTTGCTGAAAAATACGATACCCATCAAAATCACAGCCGCTGTGGCAATGCCCCAATAGCGGTGCTTGTTGTAGTTGAACATTACGCCGCCGAAGCATGCTATGAAGGGAAGGAGTGCAAATATCGTTTTTAGAAAACTGAAATTTTCGGTGATGAGGCCTGCTGAATAACTCAAGCCTGTGATGCTGCCGGCAAGTTCCATTGTGCGAAATGGCAGAAACACGTAGCAAATGATGGCGGCAATCAATAGTATGTTGGTGACTGGTTTCATTTTTCAGAAGAGTAGGCTAAAATATAATTTATGCGAATATAGTATTTTTTTTCTACAACTGCAAATTTTGCAATTTCTTCTGCTGTGTTGAATCCAAAATATTGCCCAATTCGTGAAGAGATAAGGGTGGGGTATATAAAAAAGAATTAGCGGCAGTTTCACAACTTCCGCTAACACTAAACCTTAAAAATCTAATCCTATGAAAAAACTTAGTGCAAAATTAATGGACTTTTTGGACATGTGAAAGTGTTTTGTCGAAAAAAAAATCAAGAATAGTCCTTTTTCTTGAAAAATGCCTAAAAAGTGAATGTTTATTGGGGTTTTTGTGAAAAAAAGTACCTAACTTAGTACTTTGAAAATTTTGTTGAAAGATGTCTAAATTTGAACTGAATATTCTTGGTTGTGGCTCGGCCACTTCCACACTCCGACACTTGCCATCGTGCCAAGTGCTCAATGTTCGCGACAATGTGATGATGATAGATTGTGGCGAAGGGGCCCAATTGGAAATGCGTCGTCAAAAGCTGAAATTTTCACGATTGACCAATATTTTCATTTCCCACCTGCATGGCGACCATTGCTTCGGTTTGCCTGGCTTGCTGTCCACGCTGTCGCTTTTGCAGAAGTCGAGCAGTGTGACTGTTCACATTTTTGAAGATGGAGCCGACCTGCTTAAGCGTGTAATGGATTATTTCTGCCGTGATATGAGCTTCGATTTGCGCTTCAATGTCATCACCAAAGAGCCTCGTGTGATTTATGAGGACGATGCTATCACTGTGCGCACATTCCCTCTGCGCCATCGTGTGCCCACTGTGGGATTCGTGTTTGAGGAAAAGGCGAAATTGCGCCATGTGAATTCTTGGGCTGTTAAGGAATACGAAGTGCCGCAGCATTTCATGAACAGTTTGCGACAGGGTATGGATTACGTGACTCCTGGAGGGGTGGTGATTCCAAATGAGCAACTCACCACCGAGGCGGATGCTTCGATAAGTTATGCCTATGCGAGCGACACCACTTATAGCGAACGCGTGATTCAAGCCGTGGAGGGTGTCGACTGGCTTTATCATGAAGCCACTTATGGCGATGAGTGCGAGGCAAAAGCGCGTCAGCGATATCACAGCACAGCGCGCCATGCCGCCATGGTGGCGAAAGAAGCTGGTGTGAAGCAGCTCATCCTCGGGCATTACAGCAAACGCTACCTGTCGGAACAACCATTGCTCGAGCAAGCGCGCGAAGTGTTCCCAGCCACCCGCCTTGCCAACGAAGGCGACTGCATCGATTTGCTCAAGCCATAAAAAGGCTACAAAAAAACGCTCCACTTTTTGGACCAAAAGATAAAAACCTCACTGCAGTGCGCAGTGAGGTTTTTTGTATGTGTTGGATAATCGGTCGGTTTAGTTGCCGATGGTGAGGTTGGTGTAGAATCGGCCGTTGGCGTCGGTGTAGTAGTTGAGGGTTACGTAACCTTCACCTTGGTGTCCCCACCAGCTCACTGTACCTTCGTAAGGAGTGGTGTTGGCTTCTACAGGGCTACCGTAAGTTTCGCAGAGGGTAGCGTAGAGGCGGTCAAACATTGCGAGGTCGCGAGCTGCGAATGAGTTGCTGAACATTGCTGTTGCAAGGCCACCGCCAGGAGCGTAGTTGAGCATCACGTTAGGCCAGCTGTAGTTGAGCATAGGCACATCGCGGAGGTAAATCACATTGTCGCAGTAGCCATCGATGTTGTAGCCATAGGTGAACAAGTGGTTGATTGATACTGTGAACACTGTTCCGAATTGGATGCCGAGCACGCGATAGATGCGAGGTGCTGAGTGATACCAAACCCATCCGTGAGGAATGATTGGGCGGTGTACGACCCAAGGTGCTGGGCGCCATGGGCGATGTGGTGGGCGGCAAGGACGGCTCCAGCTCCAGTTGTTGTGGCGATACATGTCGTGGTAGCGTTGGTTGAAATGGTTGTTGTAGCCACGAGGGTTGTTGTGTTGTGGGTTGTGGTAACCAGGGCGTCGTCCGTCGTAGTCTCTTCCATAGTCGCGATTTCCGCCACGATTGTTATTGCCACGGTTGTTGCCATAATTGCCGTTGTGGTTGCCATTGTGGTCACGATTGCCATTGTTAGCGTTGCCATTGTTAGCGTTGCCATTGTGGTCGCGGTTGCCGTTGTGGTTGCCATTGTTGGCGTTGCCGTTGTGGTCGCGGTTGCCACGGTTACCATTGCCGGTATTGCCGGTGTTAGGGCGGTCTTGCGAATTGCCTGGGTTGGCATAT
>JAKSMA010000236.1 GCA_024400895.1 Muribaculaceae bacterium
GAAATTGTGCACCTAGGGGTGGAGTTGAGTACATAAAAAACAACGAAGATCATTTAATCAAAAAAAAATAAAACAAAGTTATGGCAAAAGAAACATTCGTAAGAACCAAACCGCACGTAAACATCGGTACTATTGGTCACGTTGACCACGGTAAAACTACTCTTACCGCTGCTATCACTAAGGTGCTCGCAGAAAAAGGTCTCTCAGAAGCTCGTTCATTCGACTCTATCGACAACGCTCCTGAAGAAAAAGAACGTGGTATCACTATTAACACTGCACACGTAGAATACGAAACTGCAAATCGTCACTACGCTCACGTTGACTGCCCTGGACACGCCGACTACGTTAAGAACATGGTAACTGGTGCTGCTCAAATGGACGGTGCTATCGTGGTAATCGCTGCAACCGACGGTGTTATGCCTCAGACTCGCGAACACATCCTTCTCGCTCGTCAGGTGAACGTGCCTAAGTTGGTTATCTTCTTGAACAAGTGCGACTCTCCAGATGTTGACGAAGAAATGATCGAACTCGTAGAAATGGACGTTCGTGACCTTCTTTCTGAATACGAATATGATGGCGACAACACCCCTATCATCAAGGGTTCTGCTCTCGGTGGCTTGAACGGCGACGCTAAGTGGGTTGAAACTATCGTTGAATTGATGGACGCAGTTGACTCTTGGATTCCACTTCCTCCACGTGATATCGACAAACCATTCTTGATGCCTGTTGAAGACGTGTTCTCAATCACTGGTCGTGGTACTGTAGCTACTGGCCGTATTGAAACTGGTATCATCAAGGTTGGTGACGAAGTTCAAATCATGGGTCTTGGTGCAGACATGAAGTCAGTTGTAACTGGTGTTGAAATGTTCCGCAAGCTCCTCGAACAAGGTGAAGCTGGTGATAACGTAGGTCTTCTCCTCCGTGGTATCGACAAGACTGCTATCAAGCGTGGTATGGTAATTTGCCACCCAGGACTTGTTAAGCCTCACAGCGAATTCACTGCTGCTATCTACGTATTGAAGAAAGAAGAAGGTGGTCGTCACACCGCATTCCGTTCTAAATATCGTCCACAATTCTACATCCGTACTCTCGACGTAACTGGTGAAATCACTCTCCCAGAAGGTGTAGAAATGGTAATGCCTGGTGATAACGTAGAAATCACCGTTAAGCTTATCGAACCAGTAGCATGCGACGAAGGTCTTCGTTTCGCTATCCGCGAAGGTGGCCGCACAGTAGGTTCTGGTCAAATCACTAAGATCCTCGACTAATACTTAGCTGGAGATTTGAAACAAAATATCTAAAAAAGGCCTCGCTAATGAGGTGGGGCCTTTTTATACACGGGAATAGTTCAGTTGGTAGAACGACGGTCTCCAAAACCGTAGGTCGTGAGTTCGAGTCTTACTTCCCGTGCTAATTTTTGAAACAATATGGCAAATTTTAAAATACTTACGGATTTACAAGACAGCTACAATGAATTAGTTCATAAAGTGTCTTGGCCCTCCAAGAAGGATCTTGCCAATAGCACTGTAATCGTTATGGTAGCTTCCATACTCATGGCGATTGTGATTTTTGCGATTGACAAGGTGTTCGATTTGGTGATGGACTTTATCTACGGTCTCTAATGACTTCCTAAATGCCGGTTCCGACTACTTCTCCCAGATGGAACAGGCGAGAGATCGAGAAAGTAGAATTACTCAATTAAAATTTTCAACAACTAAAGAATTTTAGAACAGTTACATTCACAATGGCTGAAGGAAACAAAAACTGGTACGTACTTCGCGTAATTTCGGGTAAAGAGCTCAAGGTAAAGGAGGCTTTTGAAAAAGCTTGCACTATCTATGATAATCTTAAAGAAAATCTCGAGCAAGTGTTGGTTCCAACAGAAAAGGTGTATATCACCCGTGCTGGAAAGAAGGTCTTGAAAGAAAAGGTCCTCTTCTCCGGTTATGTGTATGTGAAGGTGTCTTTTGCTGAAGGTGTTGAAGATATGATGGTGAACACTACCAATGTGGTGAATTTTGTTCGCGAACGCGAAGGCGGTAAAAAGCCTGAGCCAATTCCAGAAGAACAAATTGCACGCAGGATTGGTGTCGCTGAATCTGATCCTACCCAGGTTGAAGATTCTGTACCAAACGATTTCATCGTTGGCGAAACAGTGAAGGTGACATTTGGTCCTTTCAATGGTTTCTCTGGTGAAATTGAAGAGGTGAACCGCGAGCGCCGCAAGCTCAAGGTTGCGGTTAAGGTGTTTGGCCGTCGCACTCCATTGGAGTTGGATAATTCGCAAGTAGAGCGCGAATAGTTGCAAATTATGTTACGAGTTGCAGCTTTCGCACTTGTTTTTTAACTCAATAAAAAAACAATTAATTAAGAACAATGGCTAAAGAAATTGCTGGACAGATCAAATTACAGATTAAAGGTGGAGCAGCAAACCCTTCACCACCAGTAGGCCCTGCTTTGGGTTCTAAGGGTATTAACATCATGGAGTTTTGCAAGCAATTCAACGCCCGCACCCAAGCTAAGGCTGGTAAGGTGTTGCCTGTAGTGATTTCATACTACAGCGACAAGAGCTTCGACTTCGTTGTTAAGACATCTCCAGTTCCTGTTCAACTTCTCGACGCTGCAAAGGTGAAGAGCGGTTCAGGTGAACCTAACCGTAAGAAAGTTGCTTCAGTTACTTGGGACCAGGTTAAGGAAATTGCAGAAGACAAGATGCCTGATTTGAACTGTTTTACTGTAGCCTCGGCGATGCGTATGGTCGCTGGAACAGCAAGAAGTATGGGTATTACAGTTAAGGGCGAATTCCCTGAAAACGTTTAAAAACTTCGATTGACAATGAGTAAACTTACAAAAAATCAAAAGATTGCCAAAGAGAAGATTGAAGCTGGGAAATCTTACACCCTTTCAGAAGCTGCTGCTTTGATGAAGGAAGTTACTTTCACAAAGTTTGATGCTTCAGCTGATATCGATGTACGTCTTGGTGTTGATCCTCGTAAGGCTGACCAGAATATTCGTGGCGTGGTTTCACTGCCTCACGGTACTGGTAAGACCGTTCGTGTGTTGGTACTCTGTACCGCAGACAAGGAAGCCGAAGCTAAGGAAGCCGGTGCTGACTACGTTGGTCTCGATGAATATATCGAAAAGATCAAAGGTGGTTGGACCGATGTTGATGTGATTATCACTCAGCCTCAAAATAT
>JAKSMA010000237.1 GCA_024400895.1 Muribaculaceae bacterium
CATCCTCGGCCTCTAAATTTAGTAAAATTTTACTAAATTTATTTTAGGGCGGCGTAGGTTTTGCGGCCGCGGAGGTAGTAGTCGAGGATGATGTTGCGACGGCCGTCGGCGTTTGCTTTTAGCCAATTCTTTGTGGCTGGTTGGGCATACTGCTTGCGCATGGTGCGGAAGTGATTATGCGCGCGGATGATGGCTTTGGCGTCGCCAAATCTCAGGCCTGCCAGACTCTGGAAGAATGCAAGGGTGTCGTAGAGACGGCGTATGAATAGCGTTTTGCGTGCATCTTTTGCTGGTAAGTTCTTGTGCAAAAGAAGCAGGTTGTTGCGGAAGTTGAGATAGGTTTTGCGGGGATTGCCTTGTGGTAGGCTGCCACCGCCGAGGTGATACACACGGCTCGTGGGTACATAGCAGTTGCGGTAGCCGGCATTAAGCAGTCGCCAGCAAAGGTCGATTTCTTCCATGTGGGCAAAAAAGTCCTTGTCAAGTCCACCCACATTCAGATACACGTCGCTTCGTACCATAAAGCATGCACCAGTGGCCCAGAAAATGTCGGTAGGAGCGCCATCGTATTGGCCGTGGTCTTCCTCTACGGTGCCAAAAATGCGTCCGCGGCAATAGGGGAAACCGTGCTTGTCGATGAAACCACCTGCTGCACCTGCGTATTCAAACACCTGGCGAGGGTCGTCGGGTCCAAAATCTTTCAATAGCTTTGGCTGTACAGCTCCCACATCTTCGTGGGCTTCCATATATTCGTAGAGAGGCTCAAGCCATGCTTCTGGTGTACGTACGTCGCTGTTGAGCAGCACCGTGTATTTGTAGCCTGTCAGCGACACGCATTTGTTGTAGCCTTCTGCAAATCCCCAGTTTTCATCGAAAATGAGCGTTTTCACAGTTGGGAATTCCTCCTTCAGCACTTTGCGGCTTTCGTCGGTACTGCCATTGTCGGCCACAATCACGTCGGCAATGGTGCTATTGGTGTTAGCCAGTACGCTTGGCAGATAGCGGCGCAGAAGTGCTGCTCCATTCCAGTTGAGGATAATGACGGCTACGGGTTTCATGCTTATTGATTGATGTTTTGTGAATTAAAGTTGTCGGGATATTGTACAGGGCGTTTCCATCGGTTGTGAGTCCACATCCAGAGTGAAGGGTCTTCGTTGATGTATGCTTCGAGCATTTCGGCATATCGCAGGGTGATGGCGTCTTTAGGCTGGCTTTTAGCGTGGTCGAACATAGGCGCCATAGTACACTCGTAGTATCCACGGCGCAGCTTTTTTACATTGAAGTAAAGCACAGCCATGTCGACTTTGCGCGCAATGGCCTCGGTGCCATTGATGAAGTCGGTGGGATGGTTGAGGAATTTGGTGATTACCCCGGTGTGGCCAGGCAGCGGGTGCTGGTCGCTGAGGAATCCGAAAATCATCAGTTGCCCTTTTCTTTTTGCACCAACCATGATGCGAAGCACTTCATTGCTTGGGAAGCATGAGGTGAAGCGGTTGCGCAGATTGAGGAAAAAGCGGTCGAACCACTGGTTTTCGAGAGGGTGGTATGCCTGTCCCTGTATGGGGTTGGCTTTTATTGTTTCGGCTCCGAGCCAGAGCGATATGCTGGTGAGCCATTCCCAGTTGAATGTGTGGGCACAATAGAGCATCACGCTCTGTCCGCGTGCTATGGCTTGGTCCACTAATTCCACATCGTGGAACACCATACGCTTCTTCATTTCGCTTTCGCTCATGTGGAGCATCTTCACGGTTTCGAAGAAATAGTCGGTGAAATTGCGATAAAATTGCTTCTCGATTTTTTTGATTTCCTCTTCGCTTTTTTCGGGGAAACTGTCGGTGAGATTCTTTCGCACGATTTTTTTGCGATAACCTAACACGTGGTAAGCCAAGAAATAGAGCGCGTCGGAATTGAGCCAAATCCACCACCAGGGCATGAATGCCAGCAGATGGAGCATCCACCCGAGCGGTGCCAGCAATATGTTTTGCAATTTGACTTTCATTATGCTTCTGATGTGTTTTCTGATTCCTTAATAACCACCTCTGCATCCACCGAAAGGTCGTCGCAGATGCGGAGCAGACGCACATCCACCACGCGGTTGACAAGCGCTTCGCAAGGCTTGATGTTCACGCGGATGTAGTTGTCGGTGAAGCCATGCATTGGTGCATCGCCGTGAGGCTGCTCAAAGAGCACGGGGCGAATGGTGCCGATGTAGCGCTCGATGTAGCGGCGTTCTTGTTCGTCGCTCAACTGCATCATGCGCGCCACGCGTTCCTTCTTCTCCTTTTCGGGCACGATATATGGGATGCGAAGTGCCATGGTGCCAGGACGCTCGCTATAAGGGAACACATGGAGGTGCTGCATATCCAGACTTTCGATAAACTTGATTGACTCCTCAAAATGCTCCGGTGTTTCGCCACGGCTGCCCACCATCACATCTACGCCCACATAGCAATCGGGGATGAGTTCGCGAATGCGCTTTATCTTTTGGGCAAACAGGGCGGTGTCGTAGTGGCGGTGCATCAGTTCGAGCACAGCATCGCTACCGCACTGCAGCGGAATGTGGAAGTGTGGCATGAAAGCGCGAGAATTGGCGCAGAATTCAATGACTTCGTCGGTGAGCAAATCAGGTTCGATGCTTGAGATGCGGAAACGCTCAATTTCCTTGATATCGTCGAAGGCACGTAGCAGGTCGATGAACTGTTCGCCAGTGTTTTTACCAAAATCGCCAATGTTGACACCTGTAATCACAATTTCCTTACCGCCCTCAGCTGCCACTTCACGTGCTTGAGCCACAAGGCTTTCAATGGTGCCGCTGCGGCTACGGCCGCGTGCCATAGGTATGGTGCAGTAGGTGCAGAAATAGTCGCATCCGTCTTGCACTTTGAGCCAGTAGCGAGTGCGGTCGCCTCGTTCGCAAGAAGGGCTGAACTGGCGTATATCCTTGTGTGGTGTCACTGCCACCTCTTTTTTGTGATCCTTCATCCATCGGTCCACATAGTCGGCAATATGGAGTTTTTGTTCGCTGCCGAGCACAATGTCAACACCGTCGATGGCGGCAATTTCCTGGCTTTTCAGTTGGGCGTAGCATCCAGTCACCACCATGAGGGCATCGGGGTAGCGCTTGATAAGGCTGCGAATGTGTTGACGGCATTTCTTGT
>JAKSMA010000238.1 GCA_024400895.1 Muribaculaceae bacterium
GCGATACCGCTTTCGTGTCGGAATATGTGGATTCTATCAATGCTCAAAATGCCGACATGATATGCTTTACCGGTGATTTGGTGAATCGTCATTCTGCAGAAGTTGTGCCGTTTGTGCCAGTGTTTTCAAGACTGCATGCATCAGATGGCGTGCTGGCTGTTTCGGGAAATCACGACTATAAAACCTATTTTCCATGGGCATCTGATGCTGAGTGGATTGCCGATTCACTGAATCTTGTAGCAAAAGAAAAACAGATGGGGTGGATATTTTGCGACGACTTAACCCGCACGATTCACCGTGGAGGCGATAGCATTGTGGTGATGGGGCTCCATAGTTTCCGTCCGCCTCATTATAAGATGCGTGCAGATTTGAGAGCGTTTTATCCCGAAGTCGACAATAAGAAGGTGTACAAAATTTTGTTGCAGCACGTACCATACGTATGGCTCAGTTATGTTGACCCCGACGATGAATTGGCATTGGGCGAACCTCTGCATTTCGACCTCACACTCTCTGGCCACACCCATGCCATGCAGATTCAAGCCACAATTTTGGGCAAGAAAATATCTCCATCACGCTTTGTGTCGAAATTCTGGGGCGGGAAATATCAATTTGGCGACCAATTTCTCTATGTCAACACAGGCGTGGGCGAAGTAGGGGTGCCGATGCGCATTGGGGTGAAGCCTGAAATCACCGTTATCACACTCAAAAAGAAACAATAACCATATTTAATTACTATGGCCGACAAAATATCAGAATTAATATCTCAAGAACTCAATATACCACTACATCAAGTGGCTGGTACCGTAGGATTGCTCAACGACGACAATAGCATTCCCTTCATCAGTCGCTATCGTAAGGAAGTGACTGGCGGACTTGATGAAATTGCCGTGCAATCGGTGGAAACACGGTTAAACTATTACAACGAACTTGAGAAACGCAAAACTACCATCCTAAAAAGCATTGAAGCACAAGAGAAGCTCACTGACGAACTCTCTGCGCGTATTCTCAACTGCTGGGATGCCAACACGCTGGAAGACATTTATTTGCCATACAAGCCAAAGCGTCGCACTCGTGCAGAAGTGGCCCGTGAAAAGGGGCTTGAACCTTTGGCAAAGATAATTATGGCCCAGCGTTCGGCCGACATAGAGCATCGTGCACAGCAATTCGTTTCCGATGCAGTAGCAGATGTGGATGCCGCCATTGCTGGTGCTCAAGACATCATTGCTGAGTGGAGTTCTGAAAGCGCAGCCGTTCGCAATAGTGTGCGCCGTGCTTATCGCCACGACGCCGTGGCGAAAAGGAAGGATTCCTGAAAGTGGGTATTTCTATCAACGACGACAGAGCAATCGACAACATCTGCCGCATCGTGGTTAGAGGTCAAGGAGAAGCATCTGTGCTGGTTGAAGAAGCGGCAGAAGATAGTTACAAGCGTCTTGTGAAGCCATCCATCGAAACCGAATTTGCAGCTCTCTCGAAATCGAAAGCCGACGAAGAGGCCATAGATATGTTTGCGCAGAATGCTCGCCAGTTGCTGTTCGCTCCACCATTGGGGCACAAGCGTATATTGGCGGTTGACCCAGGCTTCCGTACGGGCTGTAAGGTTGTTTGCCTTGATGAAAACGGCAATCTCCTTCACCACGATGTGATTTATCCAACAGCGCCTCATTACGACATCGACGGCGCCACCGAAAAAGTGTGCTCACTCGTAGAAAAATACGCTATCGACGCTATATCGCTTGGCAATGGCACAGCGAGCCGCGAAACCGAGCGCTTCTTGAAGCGTCTGCACCACAAGCGCCCTGTGGATGTGTTTGTGGTGAGCGAGAATGGTGCAAGTATCTATTCTGCTTCAAAAATTGCGCGCGACGAATTCCCCGACAAGGATGTGACGGTGCGTGGAGCCGTGTCGATTGGTCGCCGATTGCTCGACCCGTTGGCTGAACTCGTAAAGATTGACCCTAAGTCGATAGGCGTTGGGCAGTATCAGCACGATGTGGACCAAACAAAACTCAAAGAGGCGCTTACCTTCACGGTGGAAAGTTGCGTGAACAGCGTGGGTGTGAACATCAACACCGCAAGTAAGGAACTGCTCACTTATGTGGCAGGTCTCGGTCCTGCATTGGCAGAAAAGATTGTGACTTATCGTGCCGAAAACGGAGCCTTCCACTCGCGTGCCGATATTTTGAATGTGCCGAAAATGGGTAAAAAGACCTTCACTCAAGCGGCAGGTTTCTTGCGTGTGCCTGAGAGCGATAATCCACTCGACAATTCTGCAGTTCATCCAGAGAGCTATTCCATCGTGAAGCAGATGGCCAAGGACTGCGGCTGCTCTGTGGCAGAATTGATGGCCAGCAAGGAAAAGCGCGCCACTATCGATATAAAAAACTATGTGACCGAAAAGGTAGGCATTCCCACTTTGGCCGATATTATGAGCGAATTAGACAAGCCTGGTCGCGACCCTCGTAGCGAAATAGAAGTGTTTGAATTCGATGATTCAATCAACGATATCAAGGATTTACGCAAGGATATGGAGCTGAATGGCAAAGTGACGAATATCACCAAATTTGGTGCATTTGTCGATATCGGCATTCACGAAAATGGCTTGGTACATATTTCGCACCTCTCTGATCGCCGCGTTTCCGACCCATCGCGTGTGGTGCAGATAGGGCAGCATGTCCGCGTTCGTGTCCTTGAAGTGGACCTCGATCGCAAGCGTATCTCTTTGTCGATGAAAGGAGTGAAGCAGTGAAAGAGGTGGTGCTGAGCGTGGCGAGCAATGTCGAGAATCGTAGGCAGATGATGGCCGACGCTCTTGATTGGCTCATGGGTGTGTTAGCACCGCTCAGGTGCTCAATGCTCTACACCACGCAAGCGCTGCATGGCGATTCCACCTACTTGAACGCTGTGGTTTCTGGCTATTGTGATATGCCTTTTGAAGAACTGCATGCAATGTTCAAGCAGCACGAAGTGGATGCTGGGCGCTCAAAAGAGATGCGCATCAAGCATCTTGTGCCCATCGATATTGATATCGTGATTTATGATGGCGAGATACTTAAGCCCAGAGATTTCTCCCAGGAATTCTTTAAAAAAGGATGGGAAGAATTGAAGAATCCGAAAAAGTAACTAATTTTGTAAACAAAAA
>JAKSMA010000239.1 GCA_024400895.1 Muribaculaceae bacterium
GAGCGACTGATACAAAACATCAGCCGCTCTCTTTTTGTTTATATACCCTATTGAGTTTCAAATTTCCTTAATTTTTGTCTTATTTCCATAGCAATTTATTATCTTTGTAGTAACCAATTCTGTAACTTATGATACGTAATAGTTTATTATTATTCACTTTAATGGTTTCTCTTCTGAATGTAGCTTTTGCTCAAAATGCAAAATCAGAAGTAAAGATTTTTGTTACTCCAAAATCAAGCTCACATAACCCTTGCCACACTCCTATACCTGATTCTCTACATTTCCAGAAGGGTGAACAGGTTTGTTTTGAAGTTTCTGTCTTTAATAATGATAAACAAGTTTCTCCTTCTTCCGTTCAGTATTCTTTCAATGAGGATAAAATGAAACCATTTGAGCAGGGTACATTGGCAATTACCAACCAAGTGGCCATTACACCTTATGCAACTATGAATAAGAGCGGCTTTTTGCGTTGTAATGTTGAAGTTGTCTATAATGGCAAGACTTATAAGGAGCATTCCATGGTAGGCTTTGATGTTCAGGATTTGAAACCTACAGTGAGAATGCCTTCTGACTTCCGTGAATGGTGGAATGCACAGTTGGAAGCTTCGTCAAAGATTCCCATGGAACCACAGTTGGAATTGCTTAAATCCCGATGCACAAAGAATACCGATGTTTATCAAGTTTCCATTCAGGCTGTTGAAGAAGGTTTTCGCATTTATGGCATCTTGGCCATTCCAAAGGCTGATGGAAAATATCCGGCAGTGATGAGAGGACCTGGCGCGGGCGTGCATAAGATTGGAGGCATGCTTGCAGAAGCCGAAAAAGGTATGATTACGCTGGATATGGGTGTACATGGACTTCCACTCACTAAGTCGAAAGAATTCTATGAATCATTGTCAAAAGGCAAACTGAAGGATTACTATCAGAAAGATATTGACTCACATGAGAATTATTATTATCGCCGTATTTTCCTTAGTGCAGTTCGTTTGGCTGAATACTTGACCACACTACCTAAATTCGATGGCAAGAACCTGTTTGTTTGCGGTGGTAGCCAGGGCGGTGCCATTAGTATTGTGACAGCGGCACTTTGTCCAAAGGTTACTGCTATCGAAACATTCTTCCCTGCTTTGGCCGACCAAGAGGCCTATCTGCAAGACCGTGCAGGCGGATGGCCACATTATTTCTATTTCCATAAGAATGATGCCAATATCCAAGACATTGCCAATGTTGTGGCATATTATGATGTGGCTAACTTTGCGCGTATCCTCACCACGCCAACCTTTATGTCGTTTGGCCTTGCAGACTTAACTTGTGCGCCCACTTGCACCTACTCCACTTGGAATGCACTTGGTGCGAAAGACAAAAAACTCGTAATCACTCCACATATCGGCCATGCGCGCGACTCAAAAACTTGGAGTGAAGGTTGGGAGTGGATGATGCAGCATAAAAAGTAATTGATTGAATTGAATAATCATAAGTAATAAGGAACTTATGCAACATCTTGATACAAATTTGCTCATCAACGACCTCGCCCTCATCCTTGTGTTGGCGGCTATTGCTTCATTAGTGTTTAAACTCTTGAAGCAACCAGCTGTGTTGGGGTATATTGTGGCTGGCTTTTTGGCAAGTCCTCATTTCTCTTTCCTTCCTACCGTTTCTTCTCACGAGCACATTGAATTCTGGGGACAAATTGGCATTATAGTTTTGCTGTTCTCGCTCGGATTGGAATTTAGTTTCAAGAAGCTGCTAAAAGTGGGGGGCTCTGCTGTGATTACCGCGCTGATTATAGTGGTGGGTATGATGGGCTCTGGATTCTTGGTGGGAAAACTTCTTGGCTTAAACGCCATCAACAGTATATTTCTCGGCGGTATGATTTCAATGTCGTCGACCACAATCATTCTAAAAGCACTTACCGATTTAAATATGCGTCAGCAGCGCTTTGTGCCCGGTGTATTTGCTGTGCTTGTTGTTGAAGACTTGTTTGCTGTGGTGATGATGGTGATGCTGTCGTCAATCGCTATCCACAAGACCGTGTCGGGCGAAGAAATGGCCATGACAATCTTATTGCTGGTGCTGTTCCTTGTGATGTGGTTTTCTGTGGGCGTTTTTTTGATTCCTACAATCTTCAAGAATTTGCGAAGGCATATCAGCGATGAGTTGATGCTGATTATTGCAATGGGGCTTTGCTTCTTGATGGCAATTCTTGCTCTTAAAGCTGGTTATTCATTGGCGCTCGGTGCATTTGTGATGGGGTCAATTCTTGCAGGCACGAGCGAAGCTGAGCGAATCGAGAAGATTATCACTCCTGTAAAAAACCTCTTTGGCGCAGTGTTCTTCATTTCTGTGGGTATGCTTGTCGACCCTGTGGTGATGTCGCAGAATGCTTTCACCATTTCGGTGCTTTCCATCGTGCTGATTGTGGGCATGATTTTGTTTGGCACCTTCGGTATGCTTGCCATGGGCCAACCGCTCCGCATTGCCATGCAATCGGGGTTCTGTCTGACTCAAATTGGTGAATTCTCCTTCATTATAGCCACCACTGGTATGAGTTTGGGAGTGCTTGAAAAGAGTTTGTATCCAATCATCGTAGCCGTGTCAGTGATAACCACTTTCTTCACACCTTTCTTTATCAAAGGAGCTATACCCTGCTATAATTGGGTGGCTCGAAAAATTCCGAAAGGTTGGAGCATTCTTCTTGAGGGTTACAGCAACAAAGAAGCTACCAGTGTGCATAGCGAAAACCGCAAACTTTGGCGTAAGGTGGTGAACCGTTATTTGGTTCGCACTATGGTGTATGTGGCAGTCACTATTATGGTCATCTTCCTTATTAAATCGTATCTGAAACATTACATTTTCAGTTTGATACCTGGCGAAGAGTGGGACTATCTGATTTGTGCCGCTATTACTATTGTATTGATACTTCCATTAGTGTTTGCAATATCTCGCCCGAATATCAAGCCAGAAGAAAGGCGTCAGATAGTGGAACAAAGTGGAAAAATCACTTATGTGCCATTGGTGGTGATTTCTATTTTCAACATCTTGCTCAGCACTGTATTGTTTATGGTGGCCAGTTATGGTTTGT
>JAKSMA010000024.1 GCA_024400895.1 Muribaculaceae bacterium
TCGCGTGGGGCAATACGGAATTTTATGGTTACACAAGAAAAATATTTGAATATGAAAAAGATATTTTTTTTAATTTTGTTATCAGCGTGGTGCTTAAGTGCCTTTTGTCAAGGTGATGACAGTGGCTATACTCCACTTGTGCGAGAAGGTAGCGAATGGGTGTATTTTTCCCCCAGCGGAACGGAGGCTTATAAATATATTTTGACAGGAGACTCTACTGTGAATGGGGTGAAATATAAAAAGATGATGCGTGTTGGCCACCATAGTATGCTTGATGAGAACTTTGTGAGTCATTCTCCCTATCCCTATCCCTATAATTATCAGATGACCACTCATTGTCTGCTCAGAGAAGAAAACAAGCGTGTGTATGGGAGGCAAGTTGATTGGTGGTACGACAATATCAATAAATTGAGTGGTGAATACTATAATGCAGAAACAGAAGAAGCCCATCTTTACGATTTCAACGATGTTGACAAGTTCTATCATGAATGGATGGAATATTTTGGGGATCATACCGATAAGCAAATCGTTTATGAGAAGACCGAACCATGCCTCCTTGTAGACCGGAAATGCTATGCTGTGCAATGGGCACCGCGGCATAGTATTATTGAAGGGATTGGAGAGTACGATAGTAAGTATAGCGATGTGGTGCATTTGTCATGGCGTCTTTCGGGTGCTGCGCTAGGATGCTACTTGGTGTCGTTTAAAAATGGTGAAGGGGAGTATGAATATTTCGATGCAAACCTGTACAATGAAATGATTCGCGTGCAGCATGACCCCAATAGGGATGGAAAGGTGGACGTTTCGGACCTGACCGTTGTCATCAACCAGATATTGGAACCCCCGCAAGACAAGTGCTACTATCTTTACGGCAGCATCACCGAAGACAACGACTTTAACACCTCCGACGTAACTTCCGTAATCAACTATATTTTGGGCGAAATCAAATCGCCTCTCGACAGTAAATAACCATTGCTTTTGGTGCTGAGCGTTGCTTTACAAACAAATTTAGAAGCGTTTGCCCAGCAAGATTAAGTGGGGAGGTTGTGGTTTGTTATTTTTTTCGTACATTTGTTGCCATAATTGCTCGCGTGGGGCAATACGGAATTTTATGGTTACACTAAAGGTGGGCTTAAACCCTCCTGAAAATAAGATGAATATGAAAAAGATATTGTCGATTATGGCATTGGTGCTCTTTTTGAGCACTCCTGTGGTTGCTCAATCTGCTAACTATCCCCAGCCAACTCGCAACCCCCAAGCCGATGCCAAGGCATTGTATGGCTATGTGAGGGCTGAGATGAAGAAGTGCTACACTGTGGACCAGTTTAGCGCGACGATGGACCTTGCAAAAGAACTCATAACTCCCTTTGAAAAATATGGCGAAAGCCATCCTGAGTACACCGACGAGTTTATGAAATATGTGGAAGAAGAGCTTGAGGCCATAAAGGGCGAGTTCACGGAATTGATGGTGAAGTTTGCCGTGGTTGAACAAATTGCCGATTCTCTGAATCCTGTGCCAAAACCAGTGCCCACGGGCAATGTTGACGCCGATGTGAAAAGTTTGTGCGATTATATGGTGTCGTATGTTGAAAACGCCAATAGCATTGAGCAACTTGAGTATATTGAATACTTTATCGACCCGCTGAAAGAATTGTTTGACAACTATTCGAAAGAACACCCAGAATATGGGAAACTGTTTGATGAGAAATTCTCGCAGGCAGTCGATAAAATCGACTTCGCTTCAATTTCAATGAAGCGGGCTGCCGAACTTGCTGGTGTGTCTGTTGATGAATTAAAAGAGGAATTGGACAAGAATCCAGAGAGCGACAAGGAATAGTCGGTTAGAAGAAAAAAGAAAAAGATAAGAAGTTAGATTTGTTGTGCTTACTTCAGAGCACTCAAATCTAACTTCTTAACTTTCTATCAATAAATGAGGACTTAATATCCGAAGATTTCCTCAGTGGTTACGCGCCTGATTGGTGCAATCTTTTCAAGTGCTTTGATGTCGAGTTCCTTTTCATCGCCGAGGATGATGTAGCGGTAAGGTTTGCCAGCCATATTGGCTTTTTCAAAGTTGACGACATCGGTCAGTGTGATACCGGGAAGCGCTTCATACACCTTTTGTGATGGGTCGAAATCGATACCGTATTTTTGTGCGTTGAAGTACGACCAGAGCACACTCATCTTGGTGGTGCGAGCAGTGGCGTATTGCTTCTTGAGGGCACTCTTAGCCAATTCAAATGCTTGCTCCGATTCAGGAATGGAGTCGAGCAAGTGGTTGAATTCCTTCACGCAGTCGGTCATCTTGTCGTTTTGAGTCACGATGTAGGTGTAGGCCGATTCTGTATCACTCTTGTGAGAAGGGAAGGTGTAGTAGGCGGCAGCAGAATAAGCCAAGCCGCGTGCTTCACGCAATTCCTGGAACACGATACTGTTCATGGCACCACCAAAATATTCGTTGAATGCAGAAATCAATGGCAGGCGGGTGTAGTCGCGTCCACGACCTTCGTCGGTGTACTGCATCATGTAGATGTTCTTTGCTTCGTATGGCGCAAGAATCACTTCGTTTTCGGTGACAGGTACACTCTTGTAGCGCTTGTTGACAGGCACATCTTTCAGTGTTTTTGCCACCTTGTGACCCTTGTCGATAGCTGCAATCACTTGCTTTTCGTCTTGTGGACCATAGTAGAGCACAGTGTGCTTCATGTTGCGCAAATCCTTCATGATGGCAAGCAATTCTGCAGGATTGGCATTGCGGAGTTCGGCTTCGCTCATGATGTTGCGTGTGCTGTTGTATGGACCATAGATGCCATAGTTGCGAAGGGCGTTGAAATTGGCGCGTTGGTTAGTCTTGTTGTCGGCGCGTTCTTTCAACGTGAGTTCCACGAATTGGTCGTAGGCCTCCTGATCGGGTTTGGCATTCTTCACGAGGTCTTCTACAAGTGCGATGGCCTTGTCCATATTTTCATTCAAACCGCTGATTTGCAAATATACATATTCATTGCTTGAATAGAAACTATAGTCGCATGCGAGAGCATACATTTTCTTCTTGAATTCCTCGTTGCTCATCTTGTCGGTGCCAAGATAGACCATATAGCTGAAGAGTGTGCTGAGGCGCTTGTCGGCCTGAATGCCGAAGTCCCAAGCAAAGCAGAGGTTGAAGAGTCCGTTTTCCACATTCTTCTTGTAGAGTACAGGAAGGCCACTCTTGGTCTTGCTGACTGTGAGGTCGCGCTTGTAGTCGACGAATCGAGGCTCGATTGGAGTGGGGTTGGAATGAGCAATGTCGTCCACGAATTGGCTCTTCTTGTCGCGATTGGTAGGGATTGGTGTGATGGCAGGTTTCTCAATCTTCTTTTGGTTGGGGTCGTCGCCTTGTTCCTTGTAGCAAACCACATAGTTTTGGTCGGTGAAATAGCGGCGAGCGAAGTCGACGATTTGCGCCTTGGTCATACCCTCGATGCGCTTGATTTGTTCCACCTCGTCGCTCCATTCCACACCGTTGATAAATGCGTCAACCATCATGTCGGTGCGAGAGCGGTTGCTTTCCACAGCCTTGTAGGTGTCGCGTTTCACATTGTTGATAACCGATTTTAGCAGTTCTTCAGAAAATTCGCCACGGCCGATTTTTGCCACTTCGTCGAGGAGCAAACCGCGCACTTCCTGTAACGATTGACCATCTTTTGGCATACCGTAGAGGAAAAGCATAGAATAGTCGGTCATCAAGTTGCTGCTTGCGCCAGCGCCGAGCACCTTCATCTTTTGATTGAGGTTGAGGTCGATAAGGCCGGCATTGCCATTGCTCAACAGCATCGAAACCACTTGTAGTGTGTCGCTTTCGGCACTGCGGGCAGCAGGCATTCGCCAAGCCATGGCCATGTAAGGAGATTCTTTGCCCAGCACTGTGGTGTCGCGAGGTGCGGTAATTGGTGCCATAGGGGCAAATTCTGGTCGAGAGAGATTCTCGTTAGGTTTCCATTCGCCGAAATAGCGTTCAATCACATCCATAGTGGCGTCGAAATCGAGGTCGCCAGCGAGGCAGATGGCCACATTGTTGGGGCGATAGTAGCGATTGAAATAGTTTTTGATATTGGTGATTGATGGATTCTTGAGATGCTCTTGTGTGCCGATGGTGCTCTGTGTGCCATAAGGGTGAGTGGGGAAGAGCAGCGCATAGATGGCTTCGAAGAGTTTGCGGTTGTCTTGCGCCATGCCGATGTTCTTTTCTTCATACACCGCCTCGAGTTCGGTGTGGAAACCGCGAATCACCATGTTTTGGAAGCGGTCGCTCTGGATTCGTGCCCAGTTTTCCACCTCGTTGGCAGGGATGTTTTCGGTGTAGCAAGTCACATCGTTGCTGGTGTAGGCGTTAGTGCCTTCGCCGCCGATTGATGCCATCAACTTGTCGTATTCGTTAGGGATGTTGTACTTCGCAGCCAATTGCGAAACGCTGTCGATTTCGTGATAGAGCTGCTTGCGAAGTTCTGGGTCGGTCACTTTGCGATACTGCTCGTAGCGTGCTTCAATCTCGTTGAGCAATGGAAGTTCGGCAGCATAGTTGCTGGTGCCAAACTTTTGTGTACCCTTAAACATCAGATGCTCAAGGTAGTGTGCAAGACCAGTGGTCTCGGCTGGGTCGTTGCGCGAGCCAGTTCGCACAGCGATAAATGCCGAGATGCGAGGTTTGTCCTTGTTTACGCTCAAATACACCTTCAGCCCGTTAGGAAGGGTGTAGATGCGGGTGGCGGTAAGGTCGCCAGCCACGCTTTCGTATTGGCGCTGTGCTGCCCAAGCAAATGAGCAAGCCATCAAGCAAGCCAATAAAGAGAAAATTATTCTTTTCATAGTTTTTTGATATAATTGTTGATAATTAATATTCGTATAGGAAATTACAAAGGATAGATGAGAAGAGTCATGCCGATGGCAGTGGCGAGTGTAACCACTTTCATCGGTAGGCCAATGCGGGCGAAATCGGCGAAGCGATATCCACCGGCAGCATACACCATCATGTTGGGAGGGGTGGCGATTGGGGTGGCATAACTGTTCGACACGCTAATCATCAGTGCAATGATGAAAGTGATGGGACTGACATGTAGTGTGATTGCCGCTTTGTAGGCGATGGGGTAGAACATCGCAGCGCAGCCAGTGTCGCTCAGCATTTCGGTGAGTGTTGCTGCCACGGCGCAGATGGTGATGAGTACCACCACGGGATTGTTGCTCACATTCAGAATGTTTTTCACCACGAGTTGGTCGAGCCCGGTCTTCTGGATGGCAGTGCCAAGGCAGATGCTACCCGCAAAAATGATAATCACACGCCAGTCCACCTCTTGGAATGCTTGCTCCGAGGTGCAGCAGCGGGTTATCACCATCAGTGCACCAGCAATGAGGCAGCATGAGGTGAGGGGCAGAATATTGAGTGACGATGCCACGAGCATGGCTGCGAGGATGATGAGTGAAATGGCGGTTTTACGCTTGTCGGCCTTCACTTCCACTTTTTCTGCAACGTGAGCATCGTTGGGCTCGCGCACAGGGAGCACATTTCGCATCAGCACCACCAGAACGATGCTTACCACCATCACAGCTATGCCCACAGGGAATGGCGCAAGCAAATTCAAATGTTCGCCAGTGTCTTTTGCGAATTGGCTGGAGATAATCAAGTTAGGTGGGGTGCCGATAAGGGTGAGCAAACCGCCGAGCGATGCGGAGTATGCCAATGGAATGAGCAACTTAGAGGGCGAAATCTTCAGTTTTTTTGACCAGATTTTCACCACATCCTGAAATAGGGCGGTGGTGGCAGTGTTGCTCATGAACGAACTGAGCAAGCCCACAGGCACCATTAGGCGAATGAGTGCCATGGCATGTGTTTTGGGTTGGCCCATCAAATGCGACACCATCCACTCCAGTGCTCCGGCATGCTTGAGACCCGCAATCACGATAAAAAGAACGCCAATGAGGAGCACACTCGAAGAGTCGAGTCCTTTAAATGAGCTCTCAAAGTCGAGCACTCCAGTCACACACAGCACTGCCATTGCAGTGAAAAATGCCACTTCTGCCTTCACTTTGGTGAGGAGGAGCGTAAGAAACACGCCCAGCAGGGTGGCGATTGTAATCCAAGCTTCGATGCTAAGTCCTAAAATCATAGTCTTCAGAATTTATAAATCCCACAAAGATACAAAATTCCCATTGGAATGCGCAATTCTTTATTCTCCATTTATCTCTTTAATGTGCAAAACACTCCTCAAAATCGTCTCAGTATAATTAATAGCCCTCACCTTAAGTGAAAAAAAAATTAATTGAATGAATCTTTTATGGGGAAAATGTTTATCTTTGCATTTGAAGATGCATTTTTTTAATTTTAATGTTTATGCCAGAAATTGTAAGGTTTTATGGAATAGTGATTAAGATGTTCTTTAAACCAAAAGAACATGAGCCATCGCATATACATGCAATATATAATGAGCATGTTGGCCTTTTCAACATTCGCACATTGGAAATGTTTGAGGGTGATTTGCCAAAAATCGCACAAAAATTAGTTACAGAGTGGCTTGAGCAGCATAAAGATGAATTGCAAGAAATGTGGGATAAGCAAATAATAACAAAACTTCCGCCATTATGATACCTCGTATTAAAACTCTTGTAGCATTGGACAACTTCCTACTTGCTGTTGAATTTGATGATGGTCACAAGGTGATCTACGACGTGAAGGAAGACATAGAAACATTTCCTACTTTCCGCGCTTTAAAGGAAGTGTATGGTTTGTTTAATCAGGTGCAACTTGATAGTAGTCGCACTTGTGTATATTGGAATGATGAGATTGACCTTGCCAGCGACTCCATTTATGAGTATGGCACGGTAGCATAATAAATGTAGTTAGACAACATACTTGGCGGCTGCTTCATGATGATGGGAGTAGCCGCCATTGATATTTGATGATGTTTCGTTCACCAATGGGTGGAGAGTGTATTCTATTTTCTTTTCTATCCGAAATATTCCGTAATTTTACGCAAAATGTCGGATAAATGGTGTGTTTTATCCGAAATATTCCGTAATTTTACGCAAAATATCGGATAAGGTTGCTTGGATATTGATAATAAATCCGTATTTTTGCAAAGTGACTCAATAATGAATCATACATTCGCAATGAACTATATCAAACGAGACATTTATTTGGAGCGACTCATTAATCGCATGCATAACGGTATGGTAAAGATTTTGACCGGACCTCGCCGTTCGGGTAAGTCGTGGTTGTTAAGTCGAATTTTTACAGACTATTTATTGGATAATGGAGTGAATGACAGCCAAATCATTCATATATCTTTTGATATGGATGATGAAGGTAATCAAGCTCAATTACTCGGGTACGATTCTCTTAAAGAATACTTGTACTCGCGTATCACAGATGGAGATTTGAAGTATTATGTCATGCTTGATGAAGTGCAAGAGGTAGAAGGATTTGAGCGTATAGTAAATGGTTTGGCGGCGAAGGACAATGTGGATGTTTATGTAACAGGTAGTAATAGCCATTATCTGAGTAGTGACATAAACACGATTTTTCGTGGCCGTGGCGACGAAGTGCGTGTTTGGCCACTGTCGTTTAAAGAATTTGTACAAGAGCGAGATGAGACCATTCAAGAATTGTGGCAAGAATATTACACTTTTGGCGGTATGCCCGCCCTTCTGAATCTTCGCACATCGGAGCAAAAAGTCACCTATTTACAACGGTTATGGAGAAAAGTGTATATTGGAGATGTGATTGAACGAAACCATCTCAGAAACAGTGCTGCATTAGAGGCACTTGCTGATGTGTTATGTTCTTCTATAGGCTCGCTGACCAATCCAACGCGCATGAGTAACACAATGCAGAGTGTGCTACATGTGAAAGCTACTAGCGAAACAGTGACTGCTCATATTGGTCATTTGGTGGATGCCTATCTTTTTGAAGGAGCTCCAAGATATAATATCAAAGGTCGCAAGTATTTTGAGTCAATAAAGAAATACTATAGTGTGGATATCGGGTTGCGAAATGCTCGTTTGAATTTTCGACAGCAGGAGATTACTCACATTATGGAAAACGTTATATATAATGAATTGCGCGTTCGTGGTTTTCTTGTGGATGTGGGAGTGGTAGAACTGCGTGAGCATCGTGATGGAAAGTCGCTTCAAGTTCAGTATGAAGTAGATTTTATAGCAAGTAAGGGAATGGAAAAATATTATATTCAGTCGGCTTATCGTCTTGATACAGAAGAAAAACGCAAACAAGAACTGCGTTCATTACAGAAGATTGACGATAGCTTCCATAAGATTGTGGTCGTTGGCGACGATATCGTTCCCTATACAGATGAACAAGGGATTACTTTCATAGGGGTGTTCTATTTCCTTTTGAAGTGGCAACAATAAGCTTAAAATAGTCGTTTTTATATATGACAAAAAATCCCGGGAGGCTGGTGCCAACCGGGATTTTTGATTGATATTTGATGTGTGATTATTCGGCTTTGAAGCGTGCTGCTTGCTCGGCGATGAGTTCTGCATCGTTGAAATAGTCGATACGCATTGCGCGGCGCACTTCGTCCATGGTCTGCGCTGCCACTTCGCGAGCTTGTTCGGTGCCCTTCTTGAGAATTTCGTAGATGGCAGGGATGTCTTGCTCGAGTTCGTGACGGCGAACACGCATAGGTTCGAGTGTCTTGTTGAGCACTTGGTTGAGGAACTTCTTGCACTTCATGTCGCCAAGGCCGCCCTTGGTGTAGTGAGCCTTGAGTTCGTCGAGGTTGGCATATTCAGGCCAGAATTCTGCGAAGTCTTCATCGGTGCAGAATGCATCAAGATAAGTGAACACGCAGTTGCCTTCGAGGTGACCAGGGTCATCAACACGCAAGTGGGTTGGGTCGGTGTACATACCGCGCACCTTTTGCCAAACTTCGTCGGCAGAGTCGCTCAAGTAGATGCAGTTGCCGAGGCTCTTGCTCATCTTTGCGCTACCGTCGGTGCCAGGGAGGCGGAGGCAAGCCTGGTTGTCGGGGAGCAGAATTTCAGGCTCTACGAGCACTTCGCCATAGGTGCTGTTGAAGCTGTGTACCAATTCGCGGGTTTGCTCAAGCATTGGACGTTGGTCTTCACCAGCAGGCACGCAGTTGGCCTTAAACAAGGTGATGTCGGCAGCTTGGCTGATAGGGTAGCAGAAGAAACCCACTGGCAAGCCTTTGCGTTGGCTGTTGTTAGCCTCTTCTTCTTCGCCCTCGCCTTGAGAGAAACCGCGCATCTTGATTTCTGTTTTCACGGTTGGGTTGCGTTGCAGGCGAGCCACACTCACGAGGTTCATCAGATAGGTGGTGAGTTCTGCGAGTTCTGGAATTTGGCTTTGGATGAAAAGCACACACTTTTCAGGGTCGAGACCTGCTGCGAGGTAGTCGAGAGCCACTTCTATGATGTTTTGACGAATTTTTTCAGGGTTGTCGGCGTTGTCGGTAAGAGCCTGAACATCGGCCATGAATACGAACATGCGGTCGTAATCGCCTTCATTTTGGAGTTGAACGCGGCGACGGAGTGAGCCCACATAGTGCCCGATGTGGAGTTTGCCTGTAGGGCGGTCGCCTGTAAGAATTACTTTTGCCATTAGTTGTTATGTGTCAATTTTTTGTTGTTACAAATGTTGTGTGCCAATATTTTTCGCTTTCGCGAGTCTTTGGCGCTTAAGAATGCAAAGTTACAACAAATTCTGCATACATCAAATTATCGCCAGCAAAATGGCGAAAAGTTGCAAAAACAAGCTTGAAATAGAATGGGAAAATGTATGTGCCACTTCAGAAATCAGACCTATGAGAAACAAAATATTGCCATTTGCTCATAATGAACTTTTTGGGATTAAGGCTTGAAATGGTCGAGGCGGTCGCATAGCGTACGTGATCGTTCAGAATCTATTTTTCTGCAAAACAGAGGCAATGGCTCCACAGCTACAATGGGGCTGAAATCCTCTTCAACGAGAAATTTTGGACCAGGATTTGCATTCCAGTCCAGATAGCATAGCGAGTAGTCGCCTCGCGATTCGGCAAATGGTGAATTGAAAAGCAGTGTTTGGTAAAACAGTTCCTCTCCACAAATGGTGTTGCGAAGGTTGTTGAGCAGCAAAGTTGTGAGCGGGCTTTGTTGCATCCATTCCACGAAATCTCGATGAAAGGTGCTGTAGACGGTGCCGCCGTAGAGAGGGAAATCTGGTATCGCTTGCCCGAGGTGCAATACCTTTTGCAGAAAATAGTAAATTTTGTTGAGGCATTTCATGAACCATTTGCGGCAGTCGTACACCGACGCTAATGTCTTGTAACGGTACACATCATACCCGTCGCCACCGCGCCAATGTTTGCGAGGGAATTTCTCGGCATTCACATAGTTGGCCCCGCGAGGGTCCAACATGTCGTCGAAGCGCTCTGGTGGTGTCACGAAATAGTCTTGTCCGGAGCAGATGTGGTAGTAGTCGTAGCCTACTTCATTGTGTGAGAGCATGAGCATTTTATGAATCACATACAGGTGTTCCCATGCTCCCCAATATATTTTCTTCCACCTGAACACCTTCGCCCGAGGGTCGATGTCGGATGCCGTGAGTTTACTTTTCTTATCCAGGTGAACATATATACCCCAGTCGTCGGGCACGCGTGCTAAAAAACGATTAATAGCAGGAGCGTCTTTATAGGCTGTGAGTATGATGCAATGTGTCATGAGTTACTTTTAAAATAAAATTGACCTATCTTAATTCTTGTGATAGAAAAGCATATGAGATGCGAATACAAAATTACTCAAAAAATATTCACAGAAAAAATAGGTTGCCGACATATTGTTGGCAACAATAATCAGAAAATGGCGAAAAGTTGCAAAAACATATCAAAAATAGTGGAAAAAAGTTGTAAAAACCACTTCGAAACAGTGGAAAAAAGTTGCAAAAAATCTTGTAATACTTTAGAAATAAACCAAATGAGGAATCCACAGGGCTGTTGTTCTCGGCAATGTCAATGTTTCTCGCGACGGCGATGTGCTTTATCTGCCACTTTATATGGCAATGTTTTTTTAGAACGGTCAGACGTGCTTAAGAATGATAGTTTTTGGGACAAAATTTTCAAAATACTTTTTTTATGACAAAAGAAATTGGTATCTTTGTTTATAAAAATTATTTAAGCGAACATAACAATGGAAAATAAAATATATAGGGTATGGGGTGAAGAGGAATACTACAGATTATCTGCATTAAAAGATGATGATGTGTTTCTAAAAGAGCCAATCACAAAAGGTGAACAAAGAAATAGACCCAAAAAAATATACAATACAAGTATGGCAACATCAGCAGCTGTGTTTGTTTTCCTATGTGTGATTTTGGTGTGTTATTTGTGGTTGTTACCAAAAATAGAGGATGCGTTTAATAAAGATGTTTTAGTGCATTATATATATCCTATTATCAGTCTTATTGCTATCGCATATTGTATTTATGTTTCAGTGTACTATTCAGAACATGATAATATAATTGATTGGTATGAAAATGATTATGACAAAAAGTTTGCGTTTTTAGAATCTCAACGCAAAGAAATAAATAGGAATATACAGTTGCATTTAGCCTGTAAAAAAATCGAATTAGAAAAAGCAAAAAGAAATTACGAAACAAAGTTGAAAGAAGAGGGTAAACGTCAAGAAAAGGAATATAAAAATAAACTAAAGCGTAGTGAGTGTTATTTAACATCGAAAAAAGAATTTGAGGAAAAAGATAAACAGCGAGAAAAAGAATTTACGTTTAAAAAGAAGGAATTGAATAAAAAAGTAGAAATCCAAGAGGAACAATTAAAGCAACAGATGTGGGAGTATCAGGAAAAAATTAAATTATTGACACAAAAGGATGAACTGACAAAATCAAAAAGTCCGTTTTCGGTTTCAGCCAGTATACGTGCGGATTTAGAACTGAAAGTGTTAGAGAATGCTGAATACTATTTTAGACATAAAAAACACCCTGCAGAATCTTCTGCAGAAGAAGTGGTTTTGTTGAGAAGGCAATTGATTCCAAAAATAGCATCATTAAAGGAAATGCAATACAAATATGAATATTTATTGAAAGTGTTTCCTGAACTAAAAGTATATGTGGAAAATGAAGACCTGTTAACCGAACTCTCAGAGTTTTCTCAATTCTCTGATTTTGAAAAGGATGTAGATCGCGCTAGAGAATATCTTTCAAGAGAGGAGTGGGAGAATATGCCTGTTGATGAACGAAATCAATTGGCTTTAGATAATTATATGAAACGAAATAAATCAAATTGGGTTGTAGGTGCGGAGTATGAAATGTACTGTTCCTATATTTTAAGAAAGAAAAAATATAAAGTTCAAGAGTTTGGGATAGAAAAAGGGTTGCAAGACTTAGGCAGAGCCATAATAGCTAAAAAGGGTAAGAAAACGTACATTATTCAGTGCAAAAGATGGAGCGCTGACAAACTTATTCATGAAAATGTCATTTGCCAAATCTACGGAAGTACATTGGAATATGTAATTGAACATGGTGAACAAATTGGGAATGTGATTCCAGTCTTGTATACAACCACGGATTTATCGGATATGGCGAAAAGATTTGCAGAAAAATTGGGGGTGAGAGTGCATGTAGAACCAATGGGAGAGTACCCGATGATAAAATGTAATTATTCTAGCGATGGAGAAATGATATACCATTTACCTTTTGACCAACAATATTATAACACCAAGATAGAAAATGGAAAAGACTTTTACGCTTGGACTGTTAAAGAGGCTGTTGAAAAAGGATTTAGAAGGGCATTTAAATGGACTGGATTAAATAATTAATTATATGAAATACATTTTTACATACATTCTTCTCGTATTATTGCTCACAGCTTGTGGGGGCAGTGCGAAGAAGGTTGACGCTGCGGAGAAGCGCCAGGCGCAGTTGCTCACTATGGAGCAGTGCAAAGGCTATGTGAAGGCTACAATACAAGACCCCTGGCACGATGGCAAGGTGCTCCACACCTATCTGCTTGTGCCACGCGACTCGGCGATGCCAAAGGCAATGCCCGAGGGAACTGTGGTGCGTGTGCCCATTCAAAACGCGCTGGTATATAGCGAAGTGCATACAAGTTTGATGCGCGAGTTGGGCGGCTTTTCAGCTGTGAAGGGCGTGTGTGACGCCAACTTCTATACCGATGCTGATGTGCTCGCAGGCATCAAGGCAGGAACGATTGCCGATTGTGGTAATTCTATGTCGCCAACCATCGAAAAGGTGATTGCCATGAAGCCAGATGCTATTTTGCTTTCTCCGTATCAAGATGCTTCGTATGGACAAATCGAGAAGATGAATATTCCCATTATTGAATGTGCCGACTATTTGGAATACACTCCGCTGGGGCGTGCCGAATGGATGAAATTCTATGGTGCATTGTTGGGGAAAACGGCGCAAGCCGACAGCCTTTACGAAGCCGTTGCAAGCCGCTATCGCAGCATAGCAGAAAAGGCCGCGACAGCAAAGAGCAAGCCTACGGTTATCACTGAAATGGTGATTAGCGGCATTTGGGCTGTGCCAGGCGGCAATAGTTATATGGCGAAAATCATTGCTGATGCCGGCGGCGACTATCCTTGGGCTGCCGATAAGAGCACCGGCTCACTGTCACTCGATTTCAATCAAGTGCTGGCAAAAGCGCAAAAGGCCGACTACTGGTTTGTGAAATGGACAGGCATCAATACGCTTGCCGACTTGCAGAGCAACTACGACCTCAACAAGAGTTTCGAGGCGTTTAAGCAAAAGAAAGTATGGGCGTGCGACACTGAAAAGTCGCATTTCTTCGTACGCGTGCCATTCCACCCCGATTTGCTTCTTGGTGAATTTGCCGTAGTGCTCCACCCAGAACTCTTCCCTGATATTAAAAACGAATTCTATTACAATCTGAAATAATGAGCAATTTATCCTCTCATCGCTTTTCTGCCACAGTAATAGTGCTCATTGCGCTATTTGTACTGTTGGTGGGCGCCTGTCTGATGTTTGGCTCCGTCGACATTGATGCGTCGTCGGTGATGAGCATTGTGATGGGTAACGATAGCGACAACGAAGCGTGGAACATCATTGTGCGCGACACTCGTATTCCGATGATTCTCACTGCGGCACTCGCTGGTGCGGCGCTTGCCATTTCGGGCCTTCTGCTCCAAACCACCTTCAACAATCCACTCGCAGGGCCGTCAATCCTGGGTGTGAGCACTGGCGCAGGGCTTGGTGTGGCTGTGGTGATGCTCGCCATGGGGGGCACAATTGGTAAAATGATGGGCGATGTGGCTATTGGTGGCTATATCGCTACGCTGGTGGGTGCCTTCATTGGTGCTGGAGCAGTGATGCTTGTGCTTATCGTGTTTTCGTCGATTGTAAAAAGCAGCACGATGTTGCTCATCATAGGTATGCTGGTCAGCTATTTGGCATCGAGCGTGGTGCAATTGCTCAATTCCGTTGCCACCGAAGAAGGCATACACAGTTATGTGGCTTGGGGCTTCGGCAATTTTTCAGGCGTTACTGGTGCGCAGATGCCGCTCTATGCATCACTTATTATTGTGGGACTGCTTCTTTCGGTGATGATGGTGAAACCGCTCAATGCGCTACTCCTCGGCACGCGATATGCCGAAAATTTAGGCATCAACACCCACCGCACCCGCATCGCATTGCTGATGGTTACGGGCTTACTTACTGCCGTAGTCACAGCCTATTGCGGGCCAATCGGATTTCTCGGCTTGGTGGTGCCTCACATTTCTCGATTGATGTTGTCCACGAGTAATCACAGTCGCCTAATTCCTGTCACCATTCTTGCTGGAGCCGACATTGCATTGTTCTGCACTTTGCTCAGTGTGGGAGGTGATCACGGTGTGATTCCAATCAACGCCATCACCCCAATCATTGGCGTGCCCATCATCCTCTACATTATTTTGAATCGTCGTAAAATCCAATATTTCAACTGACACCGATGGCTATATTTGAAACACAGAATCTTGCAGTGGGCTACACCCACGGAAAGCAAACCACAACCCTGCTCAGCGGCTTGAACCTTTCACTTGAAAGCGGTCAGTTGGTGGCACTTCTTGGCCAGAACGGTGCCGGTAAGTCGACACTGATTCGCGCACTCACTTTTGCCACGAAACCCGTTGAGGGAAAGATACTTTTGCATGGGGTGGATTTTGATACGATTACGCGTTCAGAACGTGCACGCCTGCTCTCGCTTGTGTCCACCGAACGTATTCAGGCTGGAGCCCTCACCGTTACCGAACTTGTGGGCCTTGGCCGTCAGCCCTACACTGGTTTTCTGGGCCGCCTTTCCGATGCCGACCGTGATATTGTGGCCGATTCAATCAGCAGCGTGGGCATGAGTCATAAAGCCGACAGTTTTGTGGCCAACTTGAGCGACGGCGAGCGCCAAAAGGTGATGATTGCCCGTGCATTGGCACAGCACACACCTATCATCGTGCTCGACGAACCCACCGCTTTCCTCGATGCTGCAAGCCGAATCGAAACGATGCAACTCCTTGCGTCGCTTGCCCATGAGCAGAACAAGGCTATTTTGCTCTCCACTCACGATATTTCACGCTCGTTGATGCTCACCGATCAGCTGTGGGTCATCGCTCGCGACCGACAGGTGCTCACTGGTCCAACATCGGAGATGGTGGCCAGCGATGCCATGAACCGAGTTTTTGCAAATTCATCTATCATATTTAACTCCACACATTGCGACTATGAAGCATCAGAAGGTTGAAATCAGCGCCGAGGCACAACGAGAAATTGAGAAAATGATGTCGGGCGAACTCTACGATGCCACCCGAAACGATGCGCTTCTTGACATCCTCAATGAAGTGCAGAACATGTGTTACGACTACAACCAACTTCGCCCTACGCAAGCAAAAGAACGCACCGAACTGATGCGCACAATACTCGGGCGCACCGGCAAGCGATTCAAAATTATCAGCCCGTTCATCTGCGACTATGGTTTCAACATTGAAATAGGGGAGAACTTCTTCTCCAACTCAAACATGGTGATTCTGGATGAGGCGAAAGTGACCTTTGGCGACAATGTGTTCATCGGTCCCAACTGCTCATTCTACACCGCAGGACATCCACTTGATGTAGAGCGGCGCAACGCCGGGCTGGAATACTCTTGGCCCATCAAGGTGGGCAATAATGTGTGGTTTGGTGGAGGCGTGACCGTAGTGCCAGGCGTCACCATCGGCGACGATGTGGTCATTGGTGCAGGCAGCGTGGTCACTCACGACATCCCCTCAGGCGTACTCGCCGCTGGCAACCCCG
>JAKSMA010000240.1 GCA_024400895.1 Muribaculaceae bacterium
TTTTCTCGCGGTGAAATTCTGCGTCCCAAACGAGCCAGCTGCGTCCGCCGAAGTCGAGCGCTACGGTGCACTGGCAGTCGTCCATTGGCAGCACACACCCATAGCGGTCGATGCCTCGCTTGTTGCCGAGTGCCTGGTAGAGTGCTTCGCCGAGTGCGATGCCGGTGTCTTCGATGGTGTGGTGCTCGTCGACATAAAGGTCGCCGTCGACTTTGATGTTGAGGTCGATGCCGCTGTGACGTCCGATTTGGTCGAGCATGTGGTCGAAGAAACCGAGACCGGTGTTGATGTCGCAGCACCCTGTGCCGTCGAGATCGAGCGTGATGTCGATTTTGGTTTCGGCGGTGTTGCGCACTACATGTGCTTTGCGTTCGCCACCGCGTAGGAAGTCGCTGATGCGCGCCCAGTTAGGCGCTATCAATGCGCAGGATTCGGTAAGACTTTTCGCTTCTAATTCGGCTTTGGCTTTCTCTTTGTCGGCAGCGATGAGGATACCTTTTGCGCCGAGGTTTTTGGCGAGCTGGATGTCGGTGAGTCGGTCGCCAATCACGAAACTGCCAGCCAAGTCGTAGTCACCGCTGGTGTATTTCCCCAGCAGAGCGATGCCGGGCTTTCGTGTGGGCTTGTGCTCGTGCTCAAAAGTGACATCGATAATGATGTCGTCGAACGTCACGCCTTCGCCTTCAAGCGGCTTCAGAATCATGTTGTGCGGGCCTTCGAAGGTGTCGGTTGGGAATGCGTCGGTGCCGAGGCCGTCCTGGTTGCTGACCATCACCAGCTCGAAATCGAGCGTGCGCGCTATGAACGACAAGTTGCCGATAGCCCCCGGAAGGAATTCGAGTTTTTCAAATGAGTCGACTTGTTCGTCGATGATAGGCTCCACTACGATGGTGCCGTCGCGGTCGATGAAGAGGGCGCGTTTTTTATTCTGTTCCATAACTTTTGATTCCATTGATTACTGCATTGTTTTCGCTTTCTGTTCCCACTGTTATGCGCAAGCATCCGAGGCATTTTTCCACCTTGTTGCGGTTGCGCACGATGATGCCTTGCGCCTGCAGGTGGCTGTAGATGGCGTCAGCGTTTACCACGCGAACGAGCACAAAGTTGGCATCGGTGGCAAACACCTTTTCCACTTGCTCAAGTTCGTTCAGACTCTTGATGAGGCGAGTGCGTTCGCTGAGCAGCGTTTCAATCCATTGCTGCACTTCGCCGAGCCGGTCCATATGCTTGAGTGCGAACTGCTGTGTGAGCATATTCACATTGTAGGGATATTTCACCTTGTTGAAGAGCGCGATAATTTCTTCGGATGCGAAAGCCATGCCCAGGCGCACGCCGGCACTACCCCAAGCCTTTGAGAAGGTTTGCATCACCAGCAGATTAGGATAGCGGTCGAGCATAAATCGCATGGATTTTTGCGAAGAGAATTCGCCGTAGGCTTCGTCGACCACCACAATTCCCTCGAATGCACCGAGCACACGCTCAATGTCGGCTGTGCTGAAAGCATTGCCTGTAGGGTTGTTTGGCGAGCATATCCAAATCACCTTCGTGTGGTCGTCTGTGGCGGCGATCAGCGCTTCGGCATTGAGGCTGAAATCGTCGCGAAGTGGCACTTTGCGATATTCCACGTCGTTGATGTCGGCACACACTTCATACATGCCGTAGCTCGGCGAAATAGCCACTACATTGTCGGTTTTCGGCTCGCAGAACACGCGATACATCAGGTCGATACATTCATCGCTGCCATTGCCGAGAAATATGCGGTTGGCAGCCACACCTTTTATGGCCGACAAGCGTTCTTTCACCTGCTTCTGAAGTGGGTCGGGGTAACGGTTGTATGGGCCATTGAATGGACTTTCGTTGGCATCGAGCCAAACACTTGCAGTGCCGCTGAATTCGCTGCGTGCCGAACTGTAGGGCGCAAGTGAAAGTATGTTTGGTCGCACTAATGCGTTGAGATTGAATTCCATATTTTCTTTTTTTTGCTTTCAGTTTTTTTGGTTTTGTGGTAAAAAAGAACCGTCCCTTTTTACTAAGTATAGGGAGAAGCGGGACGCGCTTGTATTCGTCGCCGAGGCGCACTGCCACTGCAAGACGGTGGGCCATTAGGTCTTCTGCTTCAGCCATCGCCTCTACTGCTTTTCCGATGCCTTCCAATCCGGCTTTCGAGAGGCGTTGGAAGGTGATTTTCTTTGTGAAACTGTCGATGTTCACACCACTGTAAGCCTTGGCGTAGCCGCTTGTGGGCAGCGTGTGGTTGGTGCCGCTGGCATAGTCGCCTGCACTTTCCGGCGAGTAAGGACCAAGGAACACCGAGCCTGCATTTTCCACACGCTCTGCAAGCAAATCGGCATCCACAGTATTGATAATCAAGTGTTCGGGAGCGTAATCATTCACAAAGTCCATCACTTCGTCGTTGTCCTTCAGCAGTATGATGTGGCTATGGCTCAGCGATTTCTTCATCATCTCTTGTCGAGGAAGTGTGGCAAGCATCTCGTCGATAACTTTGGGCAGGCGTTCGGCGAAAGCCGCATCGGTAGTGAGCAAAATCGATTGACTGTCGGGCCCGTGTTCGGCTTGCGACAGGAAATCGCTTGCCACGAATCGCGCATCGGCTTCGGCATCAGCCACCACCATTACTTCGCTTGGTCCGGCGGGCATGTCGATGGCCACACCATCGCTGTTTACCTGCATTTTAGCCTCCATCACAAAGCGGTTGCCCGGACCGAAAATCTTGCTCACACGGGGCACGGATTCTGTTCCGTAGGCCATTGCTGCCACTGCTTGGGCACCACCGCTCTTGAAGATATTTGCCACGCCGCATTTCCACGCCGCATAAAGGATGGCGGGATGCACTTTTCCGTCTTTGCCTGCAGGGGTGCACATCACCACATTTTTGCAACCCGCAATGCGTGCAGGCATCGCCAGCATGAGCACGGTGGAGAACAGTGGCGAATTTCCGCCAGGGATATACAGCCCTACATCGGCAATAGGCACCATTCGCTGTGTGCACACCACGCCAGGGCTGGTTTCCACGCTGATGTCTTGCATCACTTGTGCGCTGTGGAATTTCGAGATATTTGC
>JAKSMA010000241.1 GCA_024400895.1 Muribaculaceae bacterium
GCTCTTGCATGGCTGGAATATGAGGATTGATTTTTGGTCGCTCGGCACAAATGGTGAGGTCGCAATTGCCCAACACATAACCTTGCTCATCAATCAAGCGCGCCACTTCACGCAGCAGTTTGCGGCTGTCGATTCCTTTGTAGCGAAGATCGGTGTCGGGGAAGTGATAACCGATATCCCGCAAGCAAGCAGCGCCCAACAGCGCGTCGCACAATGCGTGAATTGCCACATCAGCATCACTATGGCCGAGCAAGCCAAGCGAATGCTCTATCTTTACACCACCAAGCCACAATTCGCGGTCTTCCACCAAGCGGTGCACATCAAAGCCCATTCCTATTCTCATATCAATATTGTTTTCAAGTTTATATATTCAAGTGGTAAAAAAAGAAAAAGTTAGATATCATTTCTAATACCTAACTTTCCCATATCACGATTATTAATTATTTGCGTCCGAAAAGATTCTTAATGCCGTCCATGTCGAATGAAAGCGTGAAGCGGAGAGTTTGGTCGAGTGGACTGTTCTGCGCTGTAGCAATCATATATGATGCGTCGATACGAAGCACATTCAGCGCGAAGCCAGCACCGAGGCCGAAGTATTGACGGTTACCGGCAAACTTGCTTTCGTGGAAATAACCACCACGGAGGAAGAACTGCTGGTTGTAGGCATATTCAGCACCTAATGAATAAGTGATGCGCTTGAAGGTGTTCTTGTCGAAAGAATCAAAAATACCAGAGATTGACGACTTATCCTTCCATGCCTGAAGTGCTTCTTCGTAGGCTTCCAAATCGGGATATTCCGACAAACGAGGCTTTGCTGGCACAAGAAGTTTGTTAGCATCGAGTGAAAGTGTAAGGTTGTGATAGTCAGCCAATGGGAATGTAAAGGCTGTACCAATACGCAAGTTGGTTGGCAAGAATGCTGGGTTATCGCCATGGTCGTACGAAACCTTTGAACCCACATTCGAGAGGTTCCAACCCCAAGACCATTGACACTCGTTGCGGCCAATCACTGGATATGTGGTGAAGTAACCAGAGATGTCGGCAGCGAAAGCCGAAGCACCCTTAGTTCCTTCAGTTGAAGAATATTCTGAATAGCCAAGGTCGCTATAGATGTAGCGCAAAACCACACCCATAGAGAACTTTTCGCTCAACTTGCGAGAATAACCCACATCCACCGACATTTCAAATGGATTGATACTTCCGATTGAAGCACCACCCTCTTCACGGCCTTGAATTTCACCAAGTGAGAAATAGCGCATTGATGCACTCACTGCCTGATTGTCGCCACTACCGAGTTTCCAGTAGCCAGAAAGGTTTGCCAAGAAGATGTCGTTCACAATCTTACGCAACCAAGGAGTGTAGCTCAAAGCCACACCTGCTGTGCTTTCTGCAAAAGCATATTTTGATGCGTTCCAGAATTGTGAGTTCACATCCGGGTCGGTAGCAACACCGAGGTCACCCATAGAAGCACCACGTGCATCTGGAGTGATACCGAGTGAGGTTACACCAGTGGTAATTGGGTTGAAATCCTGTTCTTTAATATCGCCGTCTTGTGCTTGGGCTGCCAATGCACGAGTTGCAACCATTGCTGCGAATATAAATAATTTGTTCAGTTTCATCAATCTAAATATAGTTGGTTACTAACAATAATAACTCCAAAATCCATTTATTATTGTGTTATCACGAAAAAAAACACCCCTAATAACATAACAAAAAAAATCACGGAACCCTCACATGCCAATCGATAGGCTTAAAGGATTCCGTGATTTATGAATGATATTGCGCCTTTCTAATCTTCGCTATTAGCGGCGGCTGCCGAAAATGCGGAGCAAATAGAGGAACAAGTTGATGAAGTCGAGATAGAGGGTGAGAGCGCCAATAGCAGCGAGTTTACCCACATTTTGCTCATCGGTTTCGAGAGCCATTTGCTTAATCTTTTGGGTATCCCATGCAGTGAGACCAACGAAGATAGCAACACCAGCCAAACTAATTGCCCAAGTGAGAGCAGGGCTTGCCAAGAAGAAGTTAACAAGCGACACCACGATAAGGCCAATAAGTGCCATAAACAGGATTGAGCCCATCTTTGAAAGGTCTTTCTTTGTGATATAGCCGTAAGCAGCCATCACACCGAAAGTGGCTGAGGTGATGAAGAATGTCTTCACAATAGAATCGCCAGTGTAAACAAAGAATATTGGAGTGAGTGTGACGCCTGTCAGTGCAGAGTAGACATAAAACAGGAGTGATGCTGTGGTGGCGCTCATCTTATTAATGCCTGCCGAGAGCCAGATTACCACACCAAATTGAGCGATAATCAATACCCAGAAAATTGCACGGCTTGAGAAAATCATTTCAAGCAAAGATGGCGAACTTGCAATGCCGAGCGAAACAAATGCGGTGACAAGAATGCCCAAGAACATTTTTCCAAACACGCGTTGCATTGTCTTTGCAATGTAAGACGACATACTCAATTCAGCTTGCATAGCAGAAGCTGAACCATAGCCTTGTTGGCCGTTGAGATAATTCAATTCGTTCATGTTATTTTTCTATTAGGATAATTAATAAATTCGTTTTTAATGTATCACATAGCAAAAAGTGTGCCAAATTCATTACATGCGTTCAGGCACTTCCACGCCAAGCAAACTGAAGCCACGACGGATGATGTCGGCCACAGTGCGAGAAAGCGACAGACGGAACGCACGAGCCACGCCGTCTTCTTCCTTCAAGATGCTGTAATCGTGATAGAATTGGTTGTAACCCTTTGCGAGTTCAAACACATAGTTGGCAATCACTGCAGGACTATATGAGCGACCTGCTTCAGAAACCACTGATGGGAAATCGGCAATGCGTTGGATAATTTCAATTTCCTTGTCGTTTGGCTCGTAAGCAGTGATATCGGTAGCGGCATCAGCTTCTTCGCTCTTGCGAAGCACTGAACGAATGCGGGCATAGGTGTATTGCACGAATGGGCCAGTGTTGCCGTTGAAGTCAATCGATTCTTGTGGGTTGAAGAGCATATTCTTGCGTGGGTCAACCTTGAGGATGAAATACTTGAGTGCACCGAGACCGACAACGCGTGCGAT
>JAKSMA010000242.1 GCA_024400895.1 Muribaculaceae bacterium
AGGCGTTTGTAGCTTATGTCGACGCTCTTCATGCGTTGTATCGGATGGGCGCTTCAACCGAACTATATGCCCTTGGCTACAGGATGCAGCTTATGTAGTGGGCGAATTTTTGGATAGTGACAAACTTATAAGAATAAGTTTTGAGAACTCTCAAAAAAAATTGTAACTTTGCGTAACTGATTAAATTACCATCATTATGGCTGATACAAAACAACAATACGACGAAGTGATAGCCCTTTGTCGTGATTTATATATCAAGAAAATGGCGGACTATGGTCCATCGTGGCGCATTTCACGCCCACAAACCATTACCGATCAGATTTTTATCAATGCTAAGCGAATTCGCACTATCCAAATCAACGGTGAAGCAAAAGTTGCCGACGATATCTATTCGGAATATATCGGCATTGTGAACTATGGGGTGATAGGGCTGATTCAGCTTGAGAAGGGCTTTTCCGACACTGTCGATATGACTCGTGAAGAGGCTATTGCTCTCTACGATAAGTATATCGCCGAAACAAAAGCGCTGATGGTGAACAAGAACACCGACTATGGTGAAGCATGGCGCGATATGCGCCCGAGCAGCTATGCCGATTTCATTCTCACTAAGGTGGAGCGCACAAAGTCGATAGAAGACCAAAATGGAAAGACTCTGGTGAGCGAAGGCATTGCTGCCAACTATCAGGATATGATTAATTACGCCGTGTTTGCATTGATTCGTCACAACGAAGGAACCGAATAAATTTTCCTGTCTATGACCATTTTTAAACTTCCGCAGTGGGGCGAAAAAATAGCCGATAAGAAATGGAATCACGCATTGGTGTGGATTCTTCGCCTTGTGTTGGGCATCACATTCATGTTCTCGGGATTTGTAAAGGCCATTGATCCGTGGGGCGGGGCATATAAATTCGCGGAATATTGTAATGTGTATGGCTTTGAAAGCTTTGCCTCGGCAGCACTTGGGTTGTCGTTTGCTCTTGCCGCTCTCGAGTTTATGCTCGGTGTGTTTGTTTTATCAGGCTCTTACCGAAGAGGCGCGCCGGTGCTGTTAATCTGTATGATGGCGGTGTTGTTGCCGGTCACCTTTGATTTGGCTTTAACCGATCGTGTACCGCATTGTGGATGCTTTGGCGATGCTGTGGTTATCAGTAATTGGGCTTCGTTTTGGAAGAATGTAGCTCTCACTATAGGTTTGATATATCTCTCCTTCTTCAATAGGAGGGTGCACGGAATTTATGGCCCTGCTGTTAACTGGATTGTGGGCTTGATTTCATTTGTGTTTGTGGCTTGTGTTGCCTACAATGGCTATTTTAAGCAGCCTCTTGTGGATTTCGCTCAATATCGTGTGGGCAGCAAACTGGGTGTTCCTGCAAACATTGATGGCGACGGCGGCAACATGGTCTTCGTATACAAAAAGGATGGCGTGGAGAAAGAATTCTCGCTCGATAGTGTGCCCGATGAAGAGGATGGATGGGAATTTGTGGAACGCCACTACAAGAAAGGAATGGAACCTAAAGGTCGAGTGGTGGAGCAGCCAATTGCTATCTACGATAAAGGTGTGGATGTGACAGAAGACGTACTCCCCGATACCGGGCGCGTGGTCATGTTCCTGTTTCCAGACCTCAGGGGCGTTAATATTAGCTATTCCTTCGATTTGAATGAGATTTACGCCCATGCCACAAAACAAGGTATTCAAGTGTTTGCGGCCACTTCGTCGAGCGACGACGACATTAAATGGTGGAACGACATCTCCATGTCGGCCTACAGCATTTATCGAATGGACGATAGCGAGTTGAAGAGCATTGCTCGCGGTAATCCTGCGGTGGTATATTTGGTAAACGGCAAATTGGTTTGGAAGAGCACGCTTGCCTCGCTGGATAAAGATAAAGTGAGGGTGGCAGATTATCCTGTGGACCAATACAATTCCGATTATAATCAAAAGAAATTACTTTCTAAATGTGAATACGGTTTTTTACTGGCATTGCTGATATTGCTTGTTGTGAATCGCACACATGTTTTGGTGATGCTGTTCTATCGTTTGATTCGCAAGAAGCCAAAAGAAACTGTTTCGGAGGAGAATCCAGACCAGGAAGAGGTTGTGGCTGTGGAAACAGCTGAGGCCAGCATGGCAGTGGAAGAGGTGACTGAAAATCAAGTGAAGGAGAGCAATCATTCAAGGTATGCGCCCAAGCAAGACGATGCAACCAGTGAAAATAGTGATAAAGAATGATAAAAAGTTTGGTATATTCCGCAACCTCAAGTAACTTTGCAGAAAATTACGAGACTAACTATTTGAAATCGATTTTTTAACCAATATATTTTAATTAAACAACAATGAGAAAAAATCTTGTAGCAGGTAACTGGAAGATGAATACTACAGTTGCTGAAGGTGTACAACTCGCTAAGGAAGTAAATGAAGCAGTAGCTGCTGCTGGTGAATTGAAGTGCGACGTAGTGGTAGGTGTTCCTTTCACTCACCTCACCGCTGTGAAGGCTGTTATCGACATTGAAAAGGTAGGTCTTTCTGCTGAAAACTGCGCTAATAAGGAAAAAGGTGCTTACACTGGTGAAGTAAGTGCTGCTATGGTTGCATCTACTGGTGCTAACTATGTAATCCTTGGCCACAGCGAACGCCGCGAATATTATAACGAAACTCCAGAAATCTTGAAGGAAAAAGTTGACCTGGCTCTTGCTAACGGTTTGAAGGTAATCTTCTGCTGCGGTGAAAGTCTTGAACTCCGCGAAGCTGGCACATATGAAGAATTTATCAAGGCTGAATTGAAGGACTCTCTCTTCCACCTCAGCGCTGAAGAATTCGCTAACATCGTAATCGCTTACGAACCAATCTGGGCTATTGGCACAGGTAAAACTGCTACCAGCGACCAAGCTGAAGAAGTACACGCGTTCATCCGCTCATTCCTCGCTGAAAAGTATGGCGAAACTGTAGCTGACGACACCACTATCCTCTATGGTGGTAGCTGCAAGCCAAGCCACGCTCCAGAGCTCTTCGCTAAGCCAAACATCGACGGCGGTCTCATCG
>JAKSMA010000243.1 GCA_024400895.1 Muribaculaceae bacterium
GGAATGTGGCTTCCTTCATGCTGTAGCCTTCATAGAAGTGGAAACGGCCTTGCATAGCCATGATGTACTTATTTCCGAGGTTACCAAAAATCAATCGACCACTGTGGCCCTCAACAGTTGATACAGGGAAATTTGGAATTTCTGAATAAGGAATAGCCACCTTGATGTCGATATGCTTCACGAGTTCACCCAAGCCTGTGCCAAGGATAATCGCGGTTTTTGGCATTTCTCCTACTTTTTCTTGAATATAAGTTGCGGTTTCACTAATAAGTTCCAACCAGTTTTTTTCTTGTTCCATAATTTTCAATTAGTTGTTTTTGTAAATAAAAGATTTATGATAGTGCAATAAGCACTGAAAAAATGTATAAATAGTTATTAAAGGATTATTCGGTGGTTTGTGCATTGATTTTCGCCTCAAGAGCCTCGATAAAATCAAGTTCACTCACATTCACCCTCCCCCGGATGGGCACGAAATAGATGTAGGAGCGCATATCCAACGGGAAATAAGGATTGTTGAGAATGCGAACGGCATCTTTTTCGGTGGTGACGATAAACTTTCTTGTGCCTTGAAGTTCGTTGAAAATCTTGATAATGTATTTGAAGTCCTCACGCGTGTAGTCGTGATGATCGTCGTAATGAATCACCTTCACTTGCGCGTTGAAGCTTCGGAGATACTTCACAAACGGGCGCTGGTTCGCAATACCCGTGAGCCCCAATATCAAATCGTTCGGGCCAAGGAACGAGAGATTTTCGAGCAGCACTTCCGGCACTGGGAACACAGGCTTTGGATACGCATATTCAATACGTGAGAAGAACAGTTGCTGCGATGGATACAGGTCCAGATTTTTGTGACAGAGTTTCATGTCCAAAGGAGAAATGTCGTGCGGACACTTGGTCACAATCACCATATCAGCCTTGAGAATGTGGCGGAACGGCTCACGAAGTGTGCCTAAAGGAAGCAAACGGTCGGTGTATGGCGGACGACTATAATCCACCAGCACGATGTTCACCTTAGGTTTTACATATCTGTGCTGGAAAGCATCATCGAGCAGTATCAAATTAATTTTCGGATCAATCTTCAGCATTTCACGAATACCTGTTCTGCGGTCTTCGCACACAGCCAAAGTGATGAGTCCTAAAAATTTATGATATATCTGATAAGGTTCATCGCCCAGGTCCTTAGGCCCAAGTGTTTCGCGAGCCATAATGAAGCCTTTTGTCTGACGCTTGTAGCCACGACTGAGCACACCGATGTGGTAACGCTGGCACAATTCTTCCACAATGTATTCCACATGTGGAGTCTTCCCTGTGCCGCCCACGGTGATGTTGCCCACCGACACCACCGGCACCTCAAACGACTCTTGCTTAAGAATGCCAATGTTGAAGGCAGTGTTGCGCAGCCACACTCCCGCCCCGTAAAGCCACGAGAATGGAGTGAGGATGGCTTCAACAACGTTCTTCCGCTGCTCTTTGTTCAATATTTTTGATATAAAATCTTTCAATTACAGAGAAATGAATTTAGTTATTTCAATTCAGATTCAGGAAGCAGACACAAGATATGGTCGCGGTGCATAATGGCCTGAAGTTTTTCGTAATAGGTGTAGAACACTCCCATTTCACGCTTCATGTTTTCTGTTGCACGCATTTGCATATACTTTCCGAATATTGCTTTCATATCTTCTTCAGCCGATGGATAGCACTGCACGCTATAGTAGCCGGTTTTCAGTCCCACTTTCTTTGCGGTCCATTCGATGGCATCGGCAAGCGAGCCGAATTGGTCGATAAGGCCAATCTTCTTAGCCGAAATACCGTCCCATACGCGACCTCCGCCAATAGCCTTGATAGAATCTTGTGAAACCTTGCGACCGTCGGCACAGCGCTTTGTGAACAGTTCATAACCTTCATTCACGTTGTTTTGAATAGCTTGACGCTGTGCTGGAGTCAGACGCTTCGACATCATGCCCATCGACAGACAGTCGGCGTTTTCGTTGGTCTTCACCACTTCCACATTCACGCCAATCTGGTTTTCAACCAAATCTTGCGCACAAGGAATCATGCCGAAAATACCGATACTACCCGTGATAGTGGTGCTGTCGGCAAAGATTCGGTTTGCACCGCAAGAGATATAGTAGCCGCCCGATGCTGCATAATCGCCCATCGACACGGTGAATGTTTTTCCCGATTTCTTGAATTCTTCAAGGGCCTTCCAAATCTGTTCTGAGCCAAAGGCGCTACCACCTGGAGAGTTTACACGCAGCACGAGTCCCTTCACATCATCGTCGTTTTGGAGGTCGGTGATGCAGTCCACGAGCGCTTCGCTATCGATGCCCTCTTCAGTGTTGCTATTGCCATCAATTTCGCCACAGGCATATACCACGGCTATCACACCGTCTTTGTTTTCGCCACCGTCGTAGTTGGCAGCAAGTTCTTCTGGCGACACGAAATTGAGTTCATCGGTTTTATCAACTTTTGTGAGCGTGCGGAGGCGGTTTTCAAATTCTGGACGATACAACTTCGCATCCACGATATGACGCTTAATCAGTGTGTCGACTGGTTGCGTAGCGAGCATGCTGTCGACATAGGTGTTGAATTGAGCGAGATTAATCTTACGGGCTTTTGCCATTTCGCCTTCCATCACGCCCCAAATGTTGCCCATATACACTTCATGTTGTTCGCGATTTTCAGGACTCATGGTTTCAAGCATGTATGGCTCCACAGCGCTCTTGTAAGCACCCACGCGAATCACCTGCATTTCCACGCCCACTTTGTCGAGCACTTTCTTGAAGTAAGGTGTGGAAGAGGCCATACCATGCACGTCAACTGCACCTACTGGATTCACAAATATGCTATCAGCAGCTGTTGCCACATAGTAGTCGCCTTGGTCGTAACCACCATTTGCATAGGCGTATACCCATTTTTTGCTGGCTTTGAAATTGAGAATGGCATTTCTCACCGAGCGAAGTGTGGCAGGATTGGCAGAAACACCGTCGCAATTAATCACCACGCCATCGATATGTTCATCCAGCATTGCTACACC
>JAKSMA010000244.1 GCA_024400895.1 Muribaculaceae bacterium
TCGGGCCACGTTATAGCCTTTTGCCTTGAGCAGCTTTTCAATGGCGCCATCGCTCAGCGGGCGCGATTTGTTTTCACTCTCTGCAATTTCACGCAAGGCATTCTTCACAGCCTTTGTGGAAACCGATTCCTCGTCACTTTCGCCGACAGGGATACCCCCACTGAAGAAATCCTTCAACTTGAAGGTGCCCCAGGGCGTCATCACATATTTACCTCTTTCGCCGCCACACACACGAGAGATTGTGGTCTGGTCGAGGCCTGTATCGTTTTCTATATCCTTATACTTCATCGGCACAAGCTGATTGTCGTCGCCTGTGAGGAAAAAAGACATTTGGTGTTTGATTATCGACCTCATCACCTTCATCAGTTTTTCTTGACGACGTTTCAGGATGGCTATGAATCGGTTGGCACTGTCGTAGAACGACTTCACGCTCTTGTCCTTTGCAGCGAAGGTCTCAATGTCGCCGGACAATTCTTCAGCTATCACCAGTTCGGCAATGCGGTTGGGCATGCTCACCAGCACTTTGCCTTCCTCCACCTCTACCTCAAATTCTGGAATAATCTGATTTCTGCGAATATCGCTCAAGCCACCAGAAAAGCCATTTCCTGGCTTCGGATGTAATTTGTGCAGTGCCTTGAGGAGCGATTTCAGTTCGTCGGTGGTGATATCCATCCGGCTACATATCTTTTCGTAGTGGCTCAGCCCCAACTCCTCGAGATACTTGTCGATGAGTATTTCAAGTTTAGCATTTTCAGGAGTTTTAGGCTTTTGGCGCACCTGTATCAACAGACATTCTCTCAAAGTGCGAGCACCCACACCCACGGGGTCGAGTTGCTGCACCACAGCGAGCACTCTTTCCACATCTTCACGCTCCACTTCCAGATCGGCATTGAAAGTGAGGTCATCGGCAATGCCGCTCGTGGTGCGAGCCAGCCAGCCGTTTGAATCAAGATTGCCTACAATGTATTCAGCAATCTGCTTATCGTCGTCGGAAAGATTGAGTTCGTTCACCTGAGTCATCAAATGCTCTTCAAGCGACTCCTCCGCGATGGCAATAGGAGCAAAATAGGCGTCGTTCACACTCCAGTTACGGGCTTGATACAATCGCTCTCCTGGCAGCGGCTTGTCGTAGGCAGCGCCATCAGGATCCGGATTGTCGTATGAGTCTGCCACTGTACGTTCGTCCTTCACAGGTGTCATCTCATCGCTCTTTTTTTCCAAAAGAGGGTTTTCCCTCAACTTATTGAGCACATCTTCTTCAAGCTCCCTGGGCGACTTTTCCAAAAAAGGAGCCAATTCCACATTCTGGATAGAAATGAATGTATGCTGTTGTTCAAGTGCGAGATGTGGACCTGCTACGTTAGTTTTTGCCATAACTGTAAAATTTTAATTTGTGTTGTTCAATATAGATTCGGTAATGCAAATTTACTGCATATTGCCAAATATTCCAAAAGTGTACTTGCTTTTTTATGCCACCAAGTCACATTCCGAAATTTCTCCAAGCCAGAACGAACAATATGGGATTATTTCAAGCCTATGAGTCTTCGAGAGGAAAGGCGACAAATATGCAAAATTTTGGCAAATTCACATTTTGCCAACCACCTATAAATCAATAGGTAAACAACAAATTACATCAAAAGAACCTTTGATGTATAGAGATAAGGTCAAATCAAGTCAACCTAAATTAGGAAAACTCAGAAACACCCGAAACACTTGAAACACCTGAAACACCCATTTTTATTTCGCTTTTTGACCAAAAACCGCCTATTTTTTGGTCAAAATCGGAAATCGCAACAGTTTCCGTGATGCAAGTGAAACACCCTACGAGAGGCATAAAACATACCCAAAAACTATGGTGCGAAGATAAGACATCTTTCACCGGCGCACAATGCCAATAAGGTTTTTTCAAAATCACCTATAAATCAACAGGTAAACCACACTTTACATCAAAAGAACCGCTTTGATGTGACTTGTATCGCACACTAAAAGATGTGAATCAGGGGGCGAAAGTGCCGTCGAATGGGAGCGCCTTTAAGGTGCCCAGTTGCTTCACTTTAATTTCGGAAGGAGTGCCGATGTAGTGTACCTTGCCACTGCCTACGCCTTTAAGGTGCAGCTTCCCGCCAGTGCTATTGCAATAGATGTGCCCCGAGCCTCCCATTGAGCAATCAATGTCTTTGGCCTTCAATTCAAGGGCACGGATTTGGCCAGTGCCTGCAAATTTACACCTCAAGTTTTCCACTTCACCGTCGGCATTAATTCGTCCCTTGCCTGTTGCCACTTCCAGAACCGCAGTCGTAGCTTTCAAGCCACGTATGTTCACCACACCATTGTAGGATGTTTTCGCGGTAAACTTAGGCATCACTAAATTATTTTTGATAGTGATGGTGCTATCGCTCTGGTTTACCACCATCTGGAGCATTTTCGAATACACCACCACCGTAGGTACACCTTCCTTGAAGTTGTAGTCGGTGAGCTGAATGCTCAGTTTTCCCTTTTTGTTGTTTTTGAAGATGAACATGTCAGCCACACTTTGAGGAGCGTCAAACTCTGCCATACCCGCCTTCTTATCATCAGCGCAGTACACCACATTAATGTTGTTTTCCACCGAGAGTGTGGTAAAATCTCCCACATTCACTTCAATATGTTTCACTTCTTGAGCAATAGCCGCTACTGCTGTGCATGCCATAACCAACAGCAGCAACACCTGTTTTTTCATCTTTTCCATATTATTAGGTCTTTATTTGTTTCACTCACCTAAATAGGTGGCTTCAATATGATTCAAAATCTCGTTTAATTCTGCGAAAGTGCGCGCCTGCAGCATCTTGATGCGCGTTTCGCGGAAGTTGTAGATGCCCTTGAAGAGCGGTGTGGCCGCCAAGTGCCTACGGATGTGGAGAATGCCACGGAATTCATCAATGCGGTTGATGCTTTCATCAATCTGGCGGCGAAGTAGCGCCATCTTCTCCTTGTTGGGGATGTGTGGCACCTCTCCGGTGAGCATATACTGCTTCATCT
>JAKSMA010000245.1 GCA_024400895.1 Muribaculaceae bacterium
TTGGGTTATCGGCTTGCCGCTTCGCTCCGCGATGATTTTTTGGGGATTTTGCGGGGTTAACATGCCGTAGGCATATCCCTACCGAAGTAGGGTGGAAGCAGAATTGTTTATATCTTGTTTATCGCCTTGTGGAGGGTGGTGGCCTTCCGCAAGGAAGGTGGTGGGATGAGTGCGAGATTTTTTACTGGGAGCTTGCTCACAAGGAAAATCATGCGCTCATACCGCCAGGTGCTTCAGCACCCACCCTTCTCAAGGGGTTTTCTCGGTTTTTGTGAGTCTTCCCCCACCACTTTTCCACTGAGCCCAAAAGCCCCCTCCTCGGAGATTTACTTGCGAGGAGAGGGCTTATGGGGTAAAAAGCACCACTTCGGTGGCAGCGGTCGTGATTATTTCACGCCGTCTTTCGTGATTGTGATTGTGCGGGTCGACATCACTTCGCCGCTGGAGTCGGAGCCTTTGTGGAGTTTAAGGACAAACACCACTTTTTGGCCCTCTTTAAGCATCGGGCAAACGGTCTGGAATGCCTTCTTCGCTTCCCCCTCAGTCTTATCAAGGAGAGTGTTTGCCTGATTTTCAGAAAGCACTAAAGTGATAGACTGAAACTTGATGAGCGGCTCAACCACCTTCAATTCCTCAACGGAGAGTCCCACAAATTCCACATCCGCAGAAACTGTAAACGCCTTGATATCATCTTTGTCGTCACAGCTGCTGACGGTTAACGAAACTGTGATTGCAGCAATGGCTGCGATAAACATCAATAAATACTTTTTCATAGTTGCTTCTATTTTTTTGCTGTACAAAAATTAAATTTTGTGCAAAGTAAATGCTTTTTTCTTGAATTGCGATTACCTGTTCACTTTTTTAACACTACCTGTCGCAATAGGGAAATTCAAACCCAGAAAATCGCCTTTTTTGTGGGATATTTTCATACAAACTGCACACATATCAAATAAATTGTGTAACTTTGTAAATCGTAAAGGATTCTATATCAGTTATTATTGATTTTTATTCCAAAGAACTATTACAATTTACTAATTACAGCCATTACTACTAACATATTCACATCAGTGAACATAGTAATGCCAAAATTCTATGATTAAGAAGTCCTCCCAAGATGAGGCGAAGAAAAAAAATGAAACAGGTTATTTTGTTAATCGCAGCATTGTGTGCCATTAATTTTGCTGCAAAATCGCAGTCCACAAATTTGGATTATTCCGATCCAAAATTTGACTTTTCCTGGACTGATGGAAACGGGGTACAGCACACCAACCACTTGACCGACAAGGCCACTGATCCTCATCACATTTTAGCACTCATTGCAAAAGTGTATGCCACACCAGAAATTCCTGGCACCATCTATTCCGACGAAGCAAACAAATCTGGCACTATCAACTACGACCAGCACGCACGCCAGTCGACATCCGTCAGTTTTTCTGCCTCATATGTCGATTGGTTGGATGGCTACGACAAGCCTATTAAAAACCCTAATGAACATGGCAAGACTGTGCTTTTCGTAGAACTTAAGCCCTCTTTCAAGTCAAAGAGAGAGAGAATCAGTGGCGACCCATTTTACAACCAAGGCTGGTCGGGCATCCCTTATATCGACGGCGTTCACACCCCTATCTACAGCAACCTTGAAATGGTGGAAAAGTGCTTTGAGTCGGTGCAACTGCTCAACTCTTACATGCGTGTTAACGACCCAGCCAACCCTGGCTACATGTACACCATCGACAACATTTCCACCAACCGTTTCTTCTTCGTTTCAAAAGGACGTTACCGCACAGATGCTGGTTTGTGGCCATTCTGGACTGCATTCGAGCAAATCAGCCCTACAGCCAGTGGCAATGCAACCCCTACCACCAACCTTGCCCAAATGCTGAAAAATGGAGAAGTGTATAACTGTATCCACTCTTGCGGTCCTGCCCATATCGTGGAAGACGGCCACGAATTCACCATCAGTGGCAGCGGTGACCTCAATGCTTTCTCGGGGCTCACACTCTATTTGCCCGATGACCGCCTTGCTGGAGGACAAAGCAATTACAGCGGACATCAGCCTCGCACATTCCTCTACCAGTGCACTCTCACCGCAGAAGCTACGCCAAGCGAAAACCACGAAGGCTATTACACTATCAACCTCAATTGGGGCACCAACTTCAACAAAAGCAAAATCGGTGCTGATGCCGAGGAACAATTCTATGTGTATATCGTGAATGAAGACGGCACCTACACTTTGCTGAAGGAAACCGACGCCACAATGGACACCCCAACACAAAGCAAAACTCACAGCTATGAGGTGCCACAACTCGACGATTCACAGATTATTCGCTACATCGTGTCGGCCAATCCTATTGAAGTGAAGGACGGACAAGTGAGCCCATCCACTATCTTCATCTATTCAAATGTTGACCAAGTGCGCATCCCTGGCAAGCAGGCGTTCTTCTCTGAAGCGGCAGAATACCGCAGCCGATTCCTGGTGGAAAAGGAACTCAATGTCTACAAAAACACAGTGACCATCAAACCAGGCTCACCTAACGACTACAACAAAATCGACATCGAACATTCTTACGAGATGATTCGCAAATTTGACGATGGCAGCGAAAATGCAAACAGAATTGCTATTGCCGAACTCAAATTCAAGCAAGAAGACGATGGCACTTACACCTATACATTGAAATATAACGCCGATGCACAGTGCACCGACGAGGTGTTCGACCCACAATACCCATCCACAACCGAAACCTTCACTGGCACATTGACCTCTGCCGACGACAAGATTAAATTCTACGACTACTTCAATGTGAGCACAGCAGACAACAAGCAACCATCAGCCTACGAATATGTGCTCGAAGTGCAAGGCGCTACCACCAGCAACAGCGGTTTAGTTCCTGTCTACAAGACAGACGTATCAAGCCATCTCGTGAGCGTCACCGAAGAAGAAGTCCTCAACGACAACAAGCACGAATTAGACGTGACCAAAGGTGGATTAGCAGTGGAATTCAACGGC
>JAKSMA010000246.1 GCA_024400895.1 Muribaculaceae bacterium
AGGCGACTTCGAACTGGAATTGGGTTGTGGTCATGGCTGTGTCGATTTGGTTTTTTGACGCGAAGATAAGGGATGGAGGGCGGGGCGTCAAGAGCAAAAGGGGAATTTGTGGATTACCCGCCGGAAAACCGGCGGGCACAGGGGCTTTTTTGATGAGAGGGCTATCCGAAATATACTTCAATGCCTAAATTCTGGGCTACTGCTTTTAGTAGTCGCAACTCAGCCCCATCAACCTTGTTGTCGGCATCAATTACTTCCACGAGCATTTTTGCGAGGAGGATTCTGCTTTGTTTTGTGGCATCCTGCATCACTGCAAGTGCCACCGGCAATGATACTTCTTTAGCCAACATGAAGGTTTCGTCGTCGATTGACAATTTTTCGCGAATGCGTTGAATTACGAAACATTCATGTATGTCGATATTCCCGTCGGCGTTGGCCATTTCGATGAGTATGCTTGCAAATGCTATTTTTTGATTGGAAGTAAGCATGAGTTTCTTTATTATATATAGTGTGTAGATTTTTTTCGCTTTATTGACTACAAAAATAAGGAATAATACTGAATTAGTGATAAAGATTTGCCGAAAAGTTAACGATTTCGTATATTTGCATAACTATAAATTTGATAAACCATTAACATTTATAATATGAAAAGATTTAAGATAACCTTAGTGGCTGCGCTGATGGCAATGATTGCCCTTGGTGGCGTGGCTCAAACTGCAAAGAAACACGAGTTTAGAGGTGCTTGGATGCACATTATCGGTCAGAAGCAATATGCTAACATGACTCCAGAAGAAACTCGCAACTATCTCGTTTACCAACTCAACGAACTGAAAGCCAGCGGTGTGAATGCCGTGATTTGGCAAATTCGCCCACAGGCCGATGCTGCCTACCCAAGCAAACTGGAACCATGGACACGCTGGATTAGCGGCACCGCAGGTGTGGCACCAAGTCCGGTATGGGACCCATTGCAATTCATGATTGATGAATGTCACAAACGCGGCATGGAACTGCACGCATGGATTAACCCTTATCGCGTGACCAGTGGCAAAGACGACAAACCAGCAGAAGGCCATGTGTATTACCAACACCCCGAATGGTTTTTGAAATATGCTGATGGCAAACTCTATTTCGACCCAGCCCTTCCTGAAAGCCGCAACTTCATCGACAAAGTGGTGCGCGACATTATCGGCCGCTACGATGTGGACGCCATCCACATGGACGACTATTTCTACCCTTACCCTGTGACCGGCGTGGACTTCCCCGACGATGCATCGTGGGAAAAATACGGCAAGGGCCAAGGATGGACCGACAAGGGAGACTGGCGACGCCACAATGTGGACTTGCTTATTGAACAGCTACACAACACACTGCAAGAAGTGAAGCCATGGGTACAATTGGGTATCAGCCCATTCGGCATCTGGCGAAACAAAGACAACGACCCTCGCGGTAGCGAAACCAAGGGTCTGCAATGCTACGATGCCCTCTATGCCGACTGCCCCAAGTGGACAAAAGAAGGTTGGGTGGATTATATGGTGCCTCAACTCTATTGGGAACAAGAGCACCCACGTGCAAACAACGAGATATTGATGAAATGGTGGAATGGCGAAACTTATGGAAGAGGCATGTATTACGGCTACTCTGTAAGCAACGTGATGACCCACAAAGACACCCGCGACAGCACCATCGACAATCAACTTGGCGAAAAGTTGGAACTTCAACGCAAACTCGAAAATGTGACAGGCGTGGTATGGTGGCCTGGCTACACCGTGACTAACAACTATAAGAATGTGGCCGACAAATTGAAGAAGAAATTTATGGCTGCACAAGCACTTCCACCCGTGTATACATGGCTCGACAACAAGGCTCCAGAAGCAGTGAGCAAACTGAAAGCAGAAAAATCGTGCTGCGAAACCGTGCTGAAATGGACCGCTCCAAAAACAAACGACGACATGCAGAAGGCAGCTCGCTATGTGGTATACCGCTTCAAAGTGGGCGAACCAGTGGACGTAAACAAGGCTGAAGCCATCGTGGACATCACCGGCGAAACCTGCTACCACACCCACGGCACATTGAAAGGCAAATATGTGTATGCTGTGACTGCTGTGGACCGCTGCAACAACGAGTCGGTGCCAGTGAAGGTGACAGTGGAAATCACAAAATAGACTGATTTGTACGACAAGAAGCAATGAGAAAAATTTGGCGCATTTTGGCGTTGGTCACCATGCTTGCAATGGCAAGCGTGAGTGGACAAGCACAGTGGAGCAAACTCTACAAGATGTATAAAGCCGCGTCGGGAGCCTACAAGGCATAGGAAGAGCTTCGACTTTAACAGGTGCTTTCATTTTAGCTAGTGACTTGAAAAATGAAATGGAAAAACAGCATTATAAAAGTATGTTGGCTCGTATTGTTGTATTTGGAATAACAATAGGAGCAAATGAAATTCCTAAGGTTGGACCATTTTTGTCTATTGGAATTGGGCTTGCAGACGCTTTTTATGGTGATGAATTCTATAATTGGATACAGAATTGATATGCTTAATTTGTTATGAAACTATTTTATCTCTATTTTTGGGTTTGCAGCAAGGGGGTAACTTTTTCTAAAAGTGGTGATATGGAGCCTGGAGTTATTGGATTAGTCCTCCCCAGCTTTTTAGTGGTAGATCTTTTTCTATATTTTCTATCATCTTGTTTTCAGATAAACATTCCGATGGCATTAGTAATATTTATCTCTGTTGTATTAGATATCCCGGTATTCTTGTTTTTCAAGAAAAACAACAAAGGGAA
>JAKSMA010000247.1 GCA_024400895.1 Muribaculaceae bacterium
TGCAGGCCGTGATGGATGGCCAGATTGACGAATTCCTGAAGGCTTACCTGATGGAGTTTGGAGGAAAAGCAAAAGAATGATTTTTCATAATAATTCATGAGATAAAGGCTTGCATATCATTGCAGGCCTTTTTCTTGCTGTATCAGTTATAATTTTGTGAACATTTTGGCACGAGATTTGTCATAAATGAAAACCATTTGTAAATGTACAACAAACTTATTATTAACTAACAAATTTAAACAACGCACCATGAAGAAATTGATGATCATCTGCGCTGCAATTGCTAGCTTAACCACAATGGCATTCTGCACAAAAGTCGACAGCAATCCAAAAATTGAAAACTTTGTCAACACTTATTTTCCACAGGCTACCATTTCCGCCACAGTTCCCGACGGACGCGAGTTTGATGTGATGCTTTCCGACAACACGAAACTCGAATTCACCCACAAAGTGGAATGGGAAAGTGTCGATTGTGAACATTCAACCATTTACACATTTGTTCCTTCGGCTTTGGTTCCACAGCAAATCACCAATTATGTGAATCAGAACTATCCGAACAACACCATCGTGAAAATCAGCAAGGATGGCAGAAACTGGGACATCGAGCTCAACAATGATATCGAAATTGAGTTCAACAAGAATTTCGAAGTGATTGACATTGACTTTTAATTCATAAAGCATCAGATCTTACATAATAAAGCGAAGTGCCTCAGACACTTCGCTTTTTTTTGAATAAGACAAAGGATAATCCGTTGTATTATAGAAACCTACATGGTTTATTTCGCAACAAGCAAATCACATCATTGATTTTTGTTCCATTTAATCGAAATGAAATTCATGCCAAACATGAACCGATATTCTATTGAAGCCGCACCACATGACTTTGTATCGATTATTCCCTGATCCACAGGATTGTATGGCTTAGCGCAGTTTTTAATTGTCAAGTGAAAATAATCACCACCTTCAGAAAGTGCTAAATCCATATATTTCAAGTGTTTAGGTTTGTGCTCGAGAGCATTATCGTAAAGTATGCCACTTGTTTCAATTATGGATGAATATGTCTTTTCCGGCATTTCACACGCATCGGCAAAAACACGCACTGCATGTTTGAAATCTTCGACATGACGACGCTCGTAGTCGAGCGAACACTCGAATTTAACCTGATTCGGATACTTATCCACAAGTGTAAATTGGGTATACTCGGGATGCTTGACATGCTGCCAATACCCGTAGCCAAAACTTGCCAACAAGACAGGTACACCGCCTAATATCAGCCCATACCACATGGCATTTGCACTTATGAAAGAAAGACCGAACATGCCTAAGTAAGCCAAAATGCCCATACTGAAAATAAGAACGATTTTCGCTCCCAAATAGCCCGCCAGCTGAAGAACTACGGTCACATAAACCGCTGCTACACAAAAACAGAAATAGTAAATTCCATAGCATGCAAAGGCCCTTCTGGCCATAGCGATGTCAACCACATCATAGAGTCCGAAAATCCTCAAGAAAATGCCGGGGAATGCTATCATCAGTAAAGCCAACGTTCCGTAGAAAGCCACTACAATGGTGCCGGTATTGGACAAAATTCGGCGCAATCCATTATTGTCACCACTGACACGCATGAAACTCACATGCGCGATGCCAGCGATACAAAGCCCAACGGTAACTGAGAAAGTGGACGACTGTATCTGCAAACACACATCAAAAAGGGTCAGTCCTTCCACACCAGCGACCCTAAGCACCAAAGCATTGCCCAAGAACATGAAGCCATTGACCACAATGTAGAAAATGTTGAAGCCGAAGCCATGTTTAAGGTTGTTCCAAAGAATGTTCCCCAAATCACCTTTTGTTTTTGCAAGACGGAATTGTCCCTTGCCTTTCAGGCAGAAAGGAAGTTGAATCGCAATGTTGATAAGGCCTGAGACCACAGTGGCCCATGCAGCCCCCTTGATGCCCCAATGGAGCAAACCGATAAAGACAATATCAAGGATGACATTAGCAATGCAACCTGCTGCCACTGCACGGGTAGTGAGTTGAGGATTACCCCCTTGGGTCACGAAGTCGTTAAGGGTGCAATTGAACGGGACTACAAGAAAATATACGAGTATTACCTGCAGATATTCCTTCACGTAGGCTGCGCACTCAGGACTATGAGAGATGGATGAAGAGATGTTGTCAATTCTAAACAGTATTCCAACGACCACTGCTAACGCAACAATTACAGCCGATGAAAGAGCAACGGTGAAAATACGATTGGCCTTAATTTCATCACCTTTGTTCAGCTGGCCTGCAGCCAACATGCTGCCACCACGGCAACAAATCATGCAAAGCACGCTGACAGCATTGACAATAGGTAAGGTAACGCTAACAGCAATAAATGCATCGGGACCTAAAATGTTGCTAGAAACAAGCCCGTCCACAAGAGTAGCAATAAGAGGAGCCATTGCCGTAAGGGTGGTACTGGTCACCGTCATTCTAAAGGACCTGTCAATCAAATCACTTTTACGATATTTACTGATTCTCATAAAAATTCGTGTCTTTTGTTATCACTTATAACCTGTTCTATTATTTGAAACGATTCTGTAGCCATACAATCAAAAGCGAAACGCAAATGCGCTTCGCCTTTTTATAAAAAGATTTCAAGATGTCAGAATTTCGCTACCACCGGAATAGTCCGTTCCGCACCAAAAGCCCGAGGCGAGACGCGCAAAATCGGTGCCACCTGCTGACGCTTGAACTCGTTGCGGTTCACCATGCGGATGGTTTTTGCCA
>JAKSMA010000248.1 GCA_024400895.1 Muribaculaceae bacterium
AGCTACACTATATTCTTGAACTGCGCCTCACCAACCAGGAAAATCCGCTGATCCCGTAGAACATGCCAAAGGCATGTCCCTACGATGTTGGGGGGGGGGTAGCAGTAATCTCTACCGTTTATAAAGTTCGGACCGTTTTTTGGGGTGGGGACAAAAAAATTGATTGTCTCACGACAACCAATCTTAATTAACCTTAAATCTAATACCATGAAAAACACATTGCAAAGATAGGGAGGATTTTGATAACGGCAAGTGATTATCGCCTTTTTCTCCAAGAATTTAGGATAATTTAACAATTTTGCGCAATTTCTTTTCGTTTTTAAGTAGTCGGCTTGCCGTATTTTCACAATTCTAATTATTTTACATAATGAATTTTTGGAAAAGTTGACGCCACCATTTAACTTTGCAAAAAACCAAATACGGATACGACCAACCTTTAACTGAAAACTGCCTTATGTGGAAAGGAAAGAAAAAATGCAAAATCTTGAAGCAGATTCGCCAAGAGATTGCAAACGCCAACGGCATTGAATTTATCACCAGCGAGTGTCGCCACAAGGGCGACTGTGCTGGCACATGCCCTAAATGCGAAGCCGAACTGCGCTATCTTGAGGAAGAGCTGGAGCGTCGCAGAATGAGCGGCAAGCGAATTGCCGTGGCGGGCATCGTGGCTGGCGCCCTCCTTACCTCAGCAGCAGGTTGCACCAGCAAAACGTCGAGTTCGGAAGAAATAGCAACAGGGGGACTAGTGATACCCGACACCACCGAATCATGTACCGCCGGCGCCAAGAAAGCTGCCGACGACAGCAGCAACACCGACCCGGCACCCATCCCCGAAAGTGGCAGCGAAGGCAGCGACGAAGTGGAAGTGGTGATGGGCGAAGTGGTGGCAGACTTCCCCCTCGAAGACTCCATCCAATTCAAAATCAGATAATCCCTCCTCCCCTAACCTGCTCCACATCTCTGCTTGCAATAAAGAAGAAAAATCACACCTTCGCTATTGGTGAAGTATCCACTTCACCTTGGTGCACACGCAAGCCAAGAGCATTTGAAGAAACTTCAATGCTCCAAACTTGCGGAGAACCAAGGTGATGCGGCAAGCCGCACCACCCGCGAAAGCTGTAACAAAATGAGGCTTAGCCTCTCTAAAATAAACAAAATAATAGTGGTGATGACCCACACTTGCTTTTCAACTTGGTCTTCAGATATACGTTTTCGCTATGAGCAAAAATGAACTTTCTCCAAAAACACGGGAAGAACTGAAACAATACGTTTTTCCTATTATCGCTTGCATGCACGAAGTGCACAATGAGCTCGGTTGTGGACTGCCCGAATATGTTTACCAGGAAGCTCTGTACAAATTGCTATCTATGCGGGGATTCGATGCAAAGAAAGAATATCAAGTCCATCCTTTCTTCATGGGCGAACCTCTGGAAACTTACCTTAAAATGGACATTGTGGTAATAATGCCTCGCGGCAATGTGATTATAGAATGTAAAGCGATTTCAAATTTAGGAGAAAGGGAGCATTATCAAACATTTAGTTACTTGCGGAGCACAAAATTCCCAATAGCGATTTTAGTGAATTTCGGAACTTTCGGGCGAGCACAAATAGAACGTTTTTATTTTAGAAACAACGAAATCACTGCTTTTTGAGGCCCACTATTGGCACATTTTGATTATTTTCCAAAAGGACTACGGCCGCATTTTTGTTCATTTAGAAATAATAAGCCGACATGGTCGTGCTTGTTGAAAATTGGGAAATCCCGACTGAAGAAAAATTCTTCAGGCCGGGATTTGTGATTTTCAACATATGGCCAAAGCCATATTATTTCTAAATGAATATTTTTCTTTTATCACCGAATTGATAGCAGAAGCGAGTTGGGAAAAATTCTGCTTGTTTGGTTAGAGCATGCCTTGCTCTACACGGGTGGCCACACGCTCGATGATGGCGTCGTTCTTGTCTTTTTGAGGCTGGTAAGCCGCATTGAGGTTCACACCGAAGAAGCGGCCGAAAGTCTGCCAGAAACCAGCGCGGAACGTGCCTAAAAACGCCTTCACGATGTGGTACGACGTTTGGTTGGTTTCGCGGTTGATGAGTTTAATCATCATCTTACCCTGACTCTTGGTGAGTTTCTTCATCACGGGTTTGTATTGTGCATATAGCGCTTTCTCAAACTGCTTCAGATACTCGTCCTTCTCCTTCTTGGTGTCGAAAGTTTCGAGATATTCGTAGGTTTCCTGAAGCGTGCGGTTGATGAGTTTGGCATACGGGAGTGTGCGCTTCACATCGCGCACGGTGCGCCAGTAGAATTTCTCCTCATCCTTGTTGCGGAATCGCTCGTTGGGATACACAATCACATCGCGCATCTCTATTTCGATGGCGTTCTCCTTCGGATTGTAGGGGTCGGGAATCACCCTGTAGCCCACATACACCTTTCGCAGCGGGGAAAGATTCTTCTCCGAGATATCTTCATTCAAGTCCTGGGCATACAGGGCCAAGGACGAGATGAATACTGCCGCTATGAGTGTGAATATGCGCTTCATAAAACCGGTGTTCTCTTTAATTTCGGCACAAATGTAGAACAAACATTTCAATTATGATGCATAACAAATATTAATTTGTATAAAAAACGCTTGCATCTGCACTGTGGAGTGCCTCAAATTCGCCTTTTTAGAATCCTAACGCGTTGAGCAGACCAAAATAATTGATGGTGATACCCACAAATGCACCCTTCACCGCAGGGTCGCATTTGT
>JAKSMA010000249.1 GCA_024400895.1 Muribaculaceae bacterium
CTGCAAAATCCACTTTTCTCTTGTTTTCCTCTTCCCTTTCAATGATTTGCTCCACGGTCAGATAATTGTTTTCTGGGTGCTCGAAATCAAGAGTTATTTGTTGAGTGTTATTGTATCGTTTCATAATATTTATGTTTTTTATATTGATTATTCTTGTTTCATTTTCACGATACAAAGGTACAATACGACATGTGTAACATTTTGGCACACGAAATAAAAATAGTGTTAAATATCTATGGACGGGAGGTGTGCTCTATGTGGTCAGTTTTGATGTGTTTTATGAGGTGTTTCTAATTTAATTAATGAAAAATGTGGCTTGGCTCAATATTTATTGCTAAATTTGTAGTTTGAATTTAAAGATAAAGTCGGAAAATATGGAAACAAGGTACATTTTTGTTACGGGCGGTGTGGTATCGTCTTTAGGGAAAGGCATTATTTCGTCGTCGTTAGCTCGATTACTTCTCTCAAGAGGTTTTAGTGTTACAATCCAAAAATTTGATCCCTACATCAACATCGACCCTGGAACTTTGAATCCTTATGAACATGGCGAATGCTATGTGACAGAGGACGGTTACGAAGCCGACCTTGACTTGGGTCACTATGAACGCTTTACAAACATTCGCACATCACGCGCAAGCAATGTGACCACAGGTCGCATCTATCAAAGCGTAATCAATAAAGAACGCCGTGGCGATTTTTTAGGTAAGACAGTGCAGGTGGTGCCTCACATTACCGACGAAATCAAAAATTCGGTAAAGCATTTAGGTACTAAAGGTAAATACGATTTTGTCATCACCGAAATTGGTGGTACCGTAGGCGATATTGAGTCGCTGCCATTTTTGGAGGCTGTTCGCCAATTGCGTTGGGAACTCGGAAGCAAGTGCGTGTGTGTGCACCTCACCTATGTGCCTTACATTCGCGCAGCAAAAGAGCTGAAGACAAAACCAACTCAGCACTCAGTGAAGCAATTGCAGCAAGTGGGTATTCAGCCCGATGTGCTCGTGCTTCGCACCGAAATGGATATTCATGAAGGCATGCTTCGCAAGGTGGCTAAATTCTGTAATGTGGCAGAGAATGCCGTGGTGCAAAGTGTGGATGCTCCATCCATCTACGAAGTGCCACTGATGATGCACGAACAGAAACTCGACGATATCATCCTTGAAAAGACCGGAACACCCTACACCGGTGAACCTGATCTTACAGCATGGAACCAGTATCTTTCGCATCTCAACAATGCGAAAGAAGAGCTCAAAATCGGTCTTGTGGGCAAGTATGTGGAATTGCAAGATGCCTACAAGTCGATCGGCGAGGCACTGCTTCAATCGGCCACTTATCAAGACCACAAGGTGAAGATTCAATACATCAGCTCAGAGCATCTGAACGATGGCAATGTGGAAGAGAAACTCTCGGGTATGGATGGCGTGATTGTGGCTCCTGGTTTTGGCCAACGTGGCACGGAAGGTAAGTATGTGGCGCTGAAGTGGTGCCGCCAGCATGATATGCCTACTTTCGGTATTTGCCTCGGTATGCAGAGCATGGTTGTGGAATTTGCCCGCAATGTGCTCGGCATGGATTCGGCCAACAGTGCGGAAATGGACCCCGACACACCATACAATGTAATCGACCTGATGGAAGAGCAAAAGAGCATCACATATATGGGTGGCACAATGCGTCTTGGCAGTTACGCATGTCATTTGCAGAGTGGCACGAAAGTTGCTGAAGCCTACGGGTGTGAAGAAATCAGCGAGCGTCACCGCCACCGCTATGAATTCAACGAGAAGTTCCGCTCTCAATTTGAGGAGGCTGGCATGAAGTGCGTGGGCGAAAACCCAGAAACCCACTTGGTGGAAGTGGTGGAAATTCCTGCGCTGAAATGGTATGTGGGCACTCAGTATCACCCAGAATACAGTAGCACAGTGCTTAATCCACATCCGCTGTTCATGTCGTTTGTGCGTGCTGCAATTCAAAACAAAAACGAAAAAATAAATAAATTACTAACTAATAAAAATGATTAGTCTCGTGCTATTAGCCGAGGCGAATAATGATTAAAGAATGGACAAAAACACGATTATCGGCTTGCTCTTGATGATGGCTGTGATTTTCGGCTTCAACATCTTCTTCGCTCCAAGCGAGGAGGCTGCTCAACAACAGCAGGAACAGGTGGCCAGCAATCAAGACAAGAAAGACAGCAGTGACAAGAAAGTTGCCACAGATTCGCTATCAGCCAACGATTTCGCGAAACTTAAAGAAAATTTGAAGAAATTCGGAGGCGACTCTGCCGTTGTGAAGACTGAAAACCTTCAGGTGGCTCTTGTCGACGACAAGGTGAAGGCCACACTCACAGAAAATGGCAAGGCTGTGACAGTGGCAGATGTGGAGAGCGAAACGCTCACTCCTGCAATGGCTAACGCACTTCGCGAGTTTAACGACTCATACAATCGTAATGGAGAATTCGCCGCAATGATGACTCCACGCAACGATTCTGTAGTGATTAAGAACGACTCGCTCCAACTCGTAATCTCAAGCAAAGGTGCGATGATTACACGTGCCACACTTCCTACCTATAAGTCGACCCATAAGACCAAGAAGGCCAACTTCGGTAAGGATGTGGAAGTGTTCTCGCCAGGTGAAAACGACTACGGCTTCGTGCTCAACACAAGCACTCAGCGCTACAATACCCAGGACTTCTATTTCGAACCTGTGGAAAAAACTGACTCAAGCGTGCTGATGGCTT
>JAKSMA010000025.1 GCA_024400895.1 Muribaculaceae bacterium
TGCTTCTTCGCTCAGCAAGAAGTCGTCGACGAAAGGCTTGGTGGTATCACTGGCAAACTTCATCATCATGCCGGCAGGGGTGTCGGCGTTCATGTTGGCGTTTTCGCGAGTGATATCGTTGTTTTTAGCATTGATGATTTCCTTAAACACGTTGGCGGTGCCGGCTTTGCGTGCCACATTGCGTGTGTGGCGATATTTGATGTAGGTGCGCGCCACTTGCTTGTAGGGGCTCTTCATCAATTCGTTTTCCACCATATCCTGGATTTCTTCCACGGTCATTTGGCTTTTTCCGCGCATGCCAATGCGGTCGGCAATGCGTAGGATGACGGCTTCGTCGTCGGCCACTTCTGCAGCAATCATCGCTTTGCGGATTGCTGCTTTAATCTTCTCTTCGTTGTAGCCCACTTGACGGCCATCGCGTTTGAGTACGGTTTGTATCATAATGCGTAAAAATTGTGCTATATTGAATGGTTTTTTGTTATAGTTCAGTGCGTTATAAAAGCCCACGAATGCGGGCTTGAATTTCGATACTACAAAGGTATTTAAACCTTTCTAAATATGCAACAAAAAATTGCAGAAAAGTTTTCTAAAAATTTCGTTTTGGAAAACTTTTTATTCTTTTCGAAAAATTAAACCGTTGAAAACGAAGTGTTTGTAAAAAGTTTTGGAAAACTTTATTTTTATTTTGGCTTGCAGAAGTTTACTTTTTTGGAAATTTTCCGGCACAAAAAGTTGTCAAAATTAGGCAATAATAGTGATTACTAAATGGTTAGCAAAAAGCTGCAAAAAAAGGCAAAAAAAATGCCCGAAAAACTTGCATTTTTTCAAGTGTCTGTATATTAGAGAAATTGGCTGATTAATGGCAGAAAATTATAAAAAATCAAAAGCAAATGTGTTGGGGGAAATAGGTGTCCCTCGCCACCAAACACTTGTTGACTTGTAGACTCGTATAAAACACTCTGGCGGGGAAAAATCAGAGGCGGTTGCCCCGGTGTTGGAGCTGCCGCCTCTGAAAATTGTCAGTATGAAAAATCGTTGTTGTTATCGGATGAATTTCCTTGATTGGGAAGTGCCGTCGGTGTAGTGGGTCACCTCAATGTTGAAGCCGTTGAAAGGCTCAGCGCTCTCATGCCCCTGCAAATCAAAATACCGCACCCCACTCACAACCTTGTTTGTCGAAACATCTTCAACACCAGACTTATCTAAATAGCCACCTATGACTTGCACTGTTGACACGATAGTGTTTTGGGGTGGATTCGCGATGTATCTATAGAAGAAAATCCCTCTGTTGTTAACACAACTAAAATTCCTCGAAACGATAAATGAAAGTCTTTGGTTGCCCAAACTGTCTACGAATGTCTTGCTGGACACTAATGCCGTAGGATAATAAAATGGCTCGAAATTCCAAGCATTAGCAGCGTAATAATTTAATCTTGATGGGTCGAAAGTTTCAGGCATAATCATCTCCGCCATGTCAGAAGATATCCATTTCCATGGCAATTCCGTATATTGATTTAAGTTAGAGTCTTTACTGATATCCTTCACGGGTGGAAGTGTGAGATTTGGGATATGATTCCCTGCCAAGTTCACAGACTGCAAGTTAAGGCAACTTGATAATTCGATATCTGTTAGTTCGCAAGAATCTGCACAAAGTGTAGTCAAATTGGGTAAGTCGTTCAGTTTCAAAGTTGAAGTTGAAAATTGATTTTTTCTGCAATTTAATGTCTCAAGACTCGCGCATCCGTCAAGTTTTATAGATTTCAGATTAGCGCGAGGAACAGATATAGATTTCAGATTAGCGCATCCACTACAGTCTAATTCTGTTATGCTTGCTTGCGTAATGGATATTGTTTCCAGTTCGGGCAGGTTTGCAATATTCAGAGATGAAAGAGCGGGTGCTGCTGTGGAAGTGCGAGAAAACGTGAAATGCTTGAGTTTCTTGTTCTGAGACAAGTCCACATTTGTTATTGAGCATACCCGTTGAGATTCTGTGGTGTTTGTGATGTTTAATCTCTCAAGATCTGTCAGGAACTCGATGCCTGTTATGTCGCTAATATTATTGAAATTCATAATGTAGGTGTCGATTTCGGTGATATTTGCGATTTCTTCATCCGTTAGTACTCCATCATTCACTAAATCCACATTGTGAGCTACCCATACTCGGAAATTCAGATTAGGAAAATTTGTGGCGTTAATTACCACATCAGCTTTAGCGAAGCCGAAGCAAACGGTTGCCAGCGCAAGTGATAAAATGATTTGTTTCATATCTATTTTTATTTTAAATCGTCGTTAATTCCTTGATTGCAAAGTTATTTTTTTTTTTTTTTTTTTAAACAAAATTATAACCAATAAAAATGCAATCAGTATGAAAAAATGTGACAAATGGAGGCGTTGGGCCTGAAAAAGTAGGGGAGATTTGGTGGAATTGCAGGAAAATGCTTACCTTTGTAGCCGAAAATGCGATAGGTTCTTCCGCAAGTGTGGCTTAAAAGTGCCCACGCTCGCGAAGATCAAAAGGGAATCAGGTGAAATTCCTGGACAGTACCCGCTGCTGTGAGTTTCCGAAATACATATCCGTTTCACACACGATAAGCCACTGGTGGAATATTCGCTTTTGCGACTACATCATTACCGGGAAGGCGTGAGACGGATGGAAACGAAGTCAGAAGACCTGCCTATACGCAGCCTCAGCCCACAGAAGGGCTGGTGATGGTCTACGTGGCATTTAGGCCTGGGCGAAAAGAGATACGATGTAGTCGCGAAAAAACCAATTATCAGTTTTTTTCACGATCACCCGTCAGGAGCATGATGATGGCATTTGAGGTGCCGTCGGTGTGCGTATGTGCGGCTCTGCGCTATTGTGTGAGCGCGGGGGAGGCACAGGTGAGGCTCGAATTAGCATCATACAGATTATTATATAGTAACACTGAAGTGGCACCCATCCGTGATAGGACCGGTGCCATTTATTTTTTTTCTTCTTTTTGAGGGGCAACGAGTCAATGAGTCAACGAACTTTTTGGACTCAGTGGAAAGTGGTGCGCAAGACTCACAAAAACCGAGAAAACCCCTTGTGGAGGGTGGGTGCTGAAGCACCTGGCTGTATGAGTGCATGATTTTCCTTGTGAGCAAGCTCCCTGACAAAATCACACACTCATCCCACCACCTTCCTTGCGGAAGGCCACCACCCTCCGCAAGGCGATAAATAATAATAAACATTTCTGCTACCCACCCCATAGTAGTCACCCCCAGGGGTGGGTCGGAGCGCTCGGAGTTCTCGGAGCGCTCTGGGTTCTCTGAGATTTTCTAATTTCTAACATCTAACATCTAACATCTAACATCTAATTTCTAATATCTAAATTCTTTTTTCTGAAATCTTTTTTTGGTTGGCGTATTGGTAAATCGTGAAAATTTTCGTAAATTTGTATCCCGTATTTAAGTGGTATCAAATTATGAAATACGGCTTCGACAACGACAAATACGTCAAAATTCAATCAGAACACATCAAGGAGCGAATCGCTCAATTCGGTAACAAACTCTACCTCGAACTCGGGGGTAAACTCTTCGACGACTATCATGCTTCTCGCGTGCTGCCTGGCTTCAAGCCCGACAGCAAACTCGACATGCTTCAGCAGCTCAGCGACAGTGCTGAAATCGTGATTGTGATTAGCGCTGTGGACATTGAGAAGAACAAGGTGCGCCAAGACTTGGGCATCACCTACGATGTGGATGTGCTTCGCCTGCGCGACGAGTTTATGAAGCGCGGCTTCCTGGTGAGCAGCGTGGTGATTACCCACTACAACGGGCAGAACAGCGCCGACGCCTACCGCCAGAAGCTGGAGCGCCTCGGCATTCGCTCGTTCTACCACTACACCATTGAGGGCTATCCCAACAATGTGGAACTCATCGACTCGGATGAGGGCTTCGGTAAGAACGACTATGTGGAAACCACACGTCCGCTGGTCATCGTTACGGCCCCTGGCCCCGGTAGCGGCAAGATGGCGGTGTGCTTGAGCCAACTCTATCAGGAGCACAAGCGTGGCGTGACCGCAGGTTATGCTAAGTTTGAGACTTTCCCTGTGTGGAGCCTCTCGCTGAAGCACCCGGTGAACATTGCCTACGAGGCAGCCACTGCCGACCTCAACGATGTGAACATGATTGACCCATTCCATTACGAAGCCTACAACAAGATTGCCATCAACTACAATCGCGATGTGGAAATTTTCCCAGTGCTCAATGCGCTGTTTGAAGGTATCTACGGCGAAAACCCATATAAGTCGCCTACCGATATGGGCGTGAACATGATTGGATTCTGTATCAGCGACGATGAGGTGTGCTGCGAGGCGGCGAAGGATGAAATTATCCGCCGCTATTTCACGGCGCTCAACGAACTGGCTGAAGGCGGTGGCAACGACAGCGAAGTGAAGAAAATAGCACTGCTCTTTAAGCAGGCCAATATCAACACCGCCTACCGCAAGACCACTGTGGCTGCTCGCGAGCGCCGCGAGCAATCGCTGGGCAAACCTACAGCTGCCATCGAATTGGTGGATGGCACTATCATCACTTCGGAGCAGAGCGATTTGCTCGGCCCAAGCGCTGCACTCATCCTCAACGCCACCAAGCATCTGGCTGGCATTGACCATGGCAAGAAACTGATACCCCAGAGCATGATTGAGCCGATTCAGCACACCAAGATAGAATACTTGCGAGGACGCAACCCCCGCTTGCACACCGATGAGGTGCTGGTGGCGCTTTCGGTGCTGAGTACACAAGACGAGGACTGCCGACGCGCACTCGAGGTGCTGCCGCAGCTCTACGGATGCCAAATGCATAGCACTGTGATGCTCAACGAAGTGGATCGCAAAATTTTCCGCAAACTCGGCGTGGGCCTTACCTGCGACCCAAATCGCAAGAAATAGACGATAGACGGTTAGAAACCTCGGAGTTCTCTGAAATCTCTGAGTATCCAGAAAATTCCGGGTATCACTATTCATTTAATTCGTGACCTTCCACTACATTTCCACTGAACCTTTTTTTCGGGTGTGGAAGTGGGGTGGGAGGTCACGAATTTATTGGATTTATCTAATTTATCGAATTTTTACTCGTGGTTGAAAATAGTAATCTGGTTGCAAAAATTGCTTTTTTTATTAAAACGGTTAAAAAATGCAGTTTTTCTTTGTGTTGCGCATATTTATTCTTTATATTTGCAATTGATTGAAAGAAAGTAAATGGAAGCGAGTCTGATGATTTAGCCTTCGCGCACAGCAAATGAAAGAATTATATGCATAGCCAAATGAAAAAATTGTCAACAATCCTTTTGTGCACAACGATGTGGGTGGAGTGTGCCTTCGCCCACGGCGCTTTGGCTGGCATTTCGGAGAAATCTGTTTATGATATAAATGGCGATGCTGTGGTGAATGTGGGCGATGTGGCACAACTGATTACATATGTGACGGATCCCGCTTCCGGATTTCCTGAAGCCGTGAATGAGCAGTATCGTGCCATGGTGAGTATGGAACCAGGTGTTTTCGGCATGGGCGCATCGTGGGAACAGAAGCGCTATGCTATGGAAAATGAGCGTCCGCTACACGATGTCACGCTATATCCCTTCAGCATTTCGAGTCACGAGGTGACACAGGCTTTGTGGGAATGTGTGATGGGCAACAATCCCAGCGAGCACGTAGGCAAGAATCTACCTGTTGAAAATGTGGCATACGATGAATGTGAAATGTTCGCGGAGCGATTGCGCGCACTCACGGGCATCAACTACCGTATGCCCACCGAGGCAGAGTGGGAATACGCAGCTCGTGGAGGGATGTATAGCGGGTTTTTTGTGTTCAGTGGTGGCGAAGACCCGTATGAAGTGGCTTGGTTTAGCGACAATTCCGGCGGTCACACTCACCCGGTGTGCCAACTTGCGCCAAACGAAAAAGGCCTCTATGACATGGGCGGAAATGTGGCGGAATGGGTTGTCGACCGATATGCAACCTACAGCGATGCCCATCAAACCAATCCTGTAGGTCCTCAAGAAGGAAGCAATAATTGTGTGATTCGTGGCGGCTCGTGGAGCGACGGCTATGCCGATTGCCGCACCACCCGAAGAAAGTCGATGTATAAGTATTATTTTTCGCCCACAGTGGGCCTGCGCCTTGTCATCGACAGGGACGACTACAACCACACACCTGAGTATTTGATTGGCTACGACGTGAATGGCGATGGGCTGCTGAATGTGACCGATATCACCACACTGATTTCTGTGGTGCAGGATGATATGTAGCGCGCGCACACAGAACTTGCTCTGTCACGGCAATACGCATCTAAATACGGAGAAAAACGCACATTTTCCAACGGGCATAGGGACGCCTATGTGGACGAAAGATAGCACAAATCAGCCTATGAGAAACAAAATATTGCCATTTGCTCCTAATGAACTTTTTGGGTTTAAAAAGAAAACCTTAACTTTGTAGCCAAATTAACAGATAACATATTTTCAATGCTCGATTTTATTACATGGACCGCGAGTCCCGACATCTATAGTGGCTTCGTCACCGTGCGCTGGTACGGGCTGATGTTTGCCATCGGTTTCTGGTTTGGCTACGAAGTGGTTTGGCGCGAATTTCGTCACGAAGGCGCACCCGAATCGTGGGTTTCGAAACTCTTTATTTACGTGATTGTTGCCACTGTGGTGGGCGCTCGCCTGGGGCATGTGCTGTTCTACGACTGGGCCTACTATAGCCAGCACCTTTCCGACATCCCCAAAATTTGGGAAGGCGGACTGGCGAGCCATGGCGGTGTGCTGGGCATCATGATTTCGATTTGGCTCTATAGCAAATTCGTGACCAAGCGCCCGATGCTCTGGACATTCGACCGCGTGGTGGTGCCAGTGGGCGTGGTGGCAGCCCTTATCCGTATGGGCAACCTCTTCAACCACGAAATCTATGGTGGTCCCACCGATTTGCCTTGGGGCTTCCGATTCATTGAAAACATTCCTCAATTCCTACACTGCGCAGAAGCACGCTTCACCGCACCTTGTCATCCAACCCAGATTTACGAGGCGCTGGCATATCTGCTCACTTTCGCAGTGGTGATGTGGCTCTACTGGAAGCGCAACGAGCAGGAGCGCCCCGGATTGATTTTCGGCACATTTATGCTGGGCATTTTTGGCGCCCGCTTCTTGGTGGAATTTGTAAAGAATGTGCAAGAGCCTTGGGAAATCGAAATGCGCGCCATGTGTGGCATGGACATGGGTCAATTGCTCAGCATCCCATTCATCGTGCTCGGCATTTGGCTCATAGTGAGAGCGCTCCGTCGCCCCCGCGTGGCACTGGAATACCCGGGCAAATTCGCCGACGAAAACAAAAAGTAAGCAATTTTAAATAAAGAGATAAATCGTGGCACTTCTACATGCAAAAGAATGTGCCACGATTTTTATTTCCATGTTTAAACTTTTGGAAGGGAAAGTTATCTATAAAGCGGAAAATTAATTATATTTGCAAAAGTAATAACTAAATAGAACAAAGTGAACCGACATGAATAGAGTTTTCGTCTTAAGCCTCGTGGTTTTGGTTTCGGCCATGACACTGGCATGCAAAAGTACAAAGAGTGATAGTGAAAATTCCGCAAGCGAGCAGCAAGTGGCTGTGAATCTTTCCGAAGTGCCATTTCTCAAAGCCATCGGGCTGGATGTGAGCAAAGTGGCAATTGAGAAGGATTTTAGCACAGCTGGTGTTTTTGAAACAGAAGGTGCAGATCCGAAAGGCGTGATGCTGAATGAAAAGCAGCGTGAAGCGCTTCTCGACGATGTGCCTATGGTGGATTTTGACGAAGGTGGCGGCCCATTTATCGTGGGTGCAAAGGCGTTTGCCGACAATGTGCTGCTCGTGTACTGGCACGAAATGGGCGATGGCCATGAAATAATACTTGTCAGTTACAACAAGGATGGCAAGTTGAAAGATGTAGTCACCACTCCTTCGTGGGAATACACCATGCCATGGGATGGCGAGGAAGCTGTGCAAACCGTGTGTTACGACTCTTGCCACGCCACCTTTAGCGCCGATAGCTTCGTGCTTCACCGCACTGTGGGCCGCGATGCCGGCAAAAATCCGGTATGGAGCCAAAAGCGCGACTACACCTACACTGTGAATGCCGATGGCACAATGCGATTGGCAAAAGTTGATGCACAGCCTCTGAAGGGCACCCAGTCAGAAAAATTTGGCGATCACACTCCTGAAGCGCATACCATCTACGACGTGGACTATTACCCATACTCCGACCAAGGACTGTTTGAGAATTTCGACAAACTGGCAGGGAAATATTTCAAAAACAACAAACTCAAAGAAGATTTGATGAGCATGGTGGTGCGTATGATGTACAGCCGTGAAGAGTTGCTGCTCCAGTATCTGGGCACCCATCGCCAGTCGGCCATCACCGAGGTGCTTCACCAGTGCATCAGAGAGGAATGGTGGCAGAAAAGCGAACTCTATGAAGATATTCAAGAGATGCCTGAAGGCGATTCCAAGAAATATCTAAACGAACTCACCGCCCAATGGGGACCTGATGGAGCGGTAGGATGATAACGATGAATCAAAAAATACAAAAATAGACAATGAAGAAAAATTTATTTTGCCTGGTGGCACTCATGCTGATGGCTTTGCCAGGCGTTGCGCGAACGCAATTTCCATTCCTTGATGCACTCGACCTGGATGTTACACCGGTTATAACCAGCGGTGCGACCACCGTGAGCACATCGTCGATATCAGAAATAAGAGTGAAACTCACCACCGACCAGTCGGAGAAACTTTTGGGCGGTTTGGATAACTATGAAAACGAATACGATGGTGCAGGCATACACATCGCTCGCAAAATTGCCGGTGGCAATTTCTTGTTGCTCTTCCGCGTTCCTTATCCCGATGGCGACCTGACATATCTGGTCACTTACGACAAAGCAGGCGTGATGATTGACTATATCAACACCAGCGATTGGTGCCAAGACGAATACTTCGATTTGGAAAATGATTCATACATAATGTATGACATGAAGTGGGGCGAATTTAAGGATGCCGACAAATTCGTGCTTCATCGCACCGTGAGCAGAACAACACCTGCTGAAGTGGGAAATCCGAAGGAACTGTGGAGCCAACAGCGCGACTACTACTATTCTGTTGACGCCAACGGGTTCTTCACTCGCGAAAAAATCGTCGTTGGCAAGGTGAAGGGCAAAAAATATACGAAAACCGACCTCGTGACGATTGATTTGGACGAATTCACTTGCTATGTGCCAAAGTCGGCAAAGGGACTGGTGGGAAATCTGCACCAACTCTGCCTCGCGAAAGACGCTCCAGGCGATATCCACACAATGTTCTCCTATGTGGCTGCCGCACTCTACAGAGGCAATAAAATGGAAGTGCTCAACTTCATCTACAGCAATCCTAAGTCGCCAGTGGTGGGCTTGCTGGAATTTGCTGTGAGCGATGGCAATATCGAAAAATATGACCTGTATCAGGCCATTGCGGCGCTCCCTGATGGCAAGCAAAAGACTGCGCTACACAAACTTACAGCCCAGTGGGGACCTGCTGGAGCAGTGGGATAAAATAGGCTATCGACTGTGTGTTGAAAATATTAATCGCACCCGAGTCTTTTATTAGGCTTGGGTGTGTGCTTTTTTCAAGCAATAAAAAGTGCCTACTTCTTTGGTGTGCGCGGTTTTTTTAGTAAATTTGCAAGACAAAATTAATTGCGACAAACCCATTAATCATGGACAAGAATATGATGGATTACAAAGCTTCCGAAGCTTTCGTAAAAGAAAATAGACCTCAGTTTGACGCTCTCGTGCGCCGTTTCGCGGCTGCCGACACCTCGCTCACTGCAGAAGAATTGGCAAAAGTGTACTATGCTTCGCCTTTCGCTGGATTTGAGCCTCTTGCCGACCTTGTGAAGACCGCCAACCAACTTTATCGTATTCGCGACTACCGCGTGGCCTACTATATGTATCGCGACGCCCTCGTTGCCGACCCTCTCTCTTTGCTCGTGATGAAGAAGGCTGCCAACTGCAGTTTCTTTGCAGTGATCGACAGTAATGCCACAGCCGACCTTCGCGCTCGCGTGAAGATGCTCCAGGAGGTGATTCTCGCCACTGGCGATGGCGCAACCCCAGCCACTGCATTCCACGTGGTGCAAACCAGCGATGCTTACCAGGTGCTCTGGGATGCCATTGGCGTGAAAGATGTGCTGAGCTGCGACGTTGTGGCCACTGAGAACGGCGTGTCGGTCGACGAACTGCTCGTGCAGGTGCGCGACGAAAAGGAACCTCGCAAGGTGTATGTGGCTTGCTACGGTGAAACCGACGACGACCGTGCCGACTTCTTCATTCGCAAGAAGGGCTTCTAAATTTTTTTGATAAGTAAAAACGCTTGTATGGTGCGAATGTGGCTACGTGAGCGCTTGTCGCGAGTAAAGGCAGTTTTTTCGCATATGTTTAATTAACTTTCGGACGTCAATGAAAATTCTAATTCTAAACGCCAGCCCGAGGCCAAACGGGAATATATCAAAAATGCTTGATGTGATTCGCCAGGAGTGCGAAAACATGCAGGCAGAGGTGGAGATGGTGCGTGTGCAGGACTTGAATGTGCGACCATGCATGGCGTGTATGAAATGCCGCAGCACGCATGAGTGTGTGTTGCCCCCAGATGATGCCCAGCGAATTTTGTCGCTCATCCAAGAGTCGGATGCCCTTGTGGTAGGCGCACCTTGCTATTGGGGCAATATGCCAGGCACCCTCAAGTTGCTTTTCGACCGTATGGTCTATGGCATGATGGGGGAGAACAGTTTGGCTATTCCGCAGCCCATGCACAAGGGTAAGCGTTGCTATCTCGTGAGCGCTTCGAGCACGATGTGGCCATTCAACATCCTTGCAAATCAGACCCGTGGCGTGGTTCGCGCCCTCAAGGAAATACTCGGTTGGAGCGGTTTTAAATGCGTAGGCACAATCCAGAAGGCCGGCACCTTCCGCCATCCAGAATTCACCGACCGCGATCGCCGCAAATGCATCCGAGCCGCCCACCGCATCATGAAATAACTCCTGGCAGCATAATAATCACCTAATTTTTCAGTTTTGTTTCAAAAAGGCTGTAAGTATGATGAATCAAGAGCATTTAGGAGAGCACCGAAAAGTTGCCGCTCCAAGTTATTCTGAAGAACCATCAATAGTAATATACACTAATGAAGACAACGGTGTTCAACTTGATGTGAAGTTGGAAGGTGAAACTGTGTGGCTGAGTCAGCAGCAGATGGCTAGACTATTTGACACCACACCCCAGAATATTACGATGCACATTCGTAATATATATAAAGTTGAAGAATTGAAAAAAAATGCAACATGTAAGGAATTCTTACAAGTTCAGCATGAAGGTCATCGAAGTGTTGCTCGAAACATGAAATTTTATAATCTTGATTTAATAATTTCTGTGGGTTACAGAGTAAACACAAAGCGTGGTATTCTTTTTAGACAGTGGGCGACTTCGATTCTCAAGGATTACCTAATTAAAGGGTTCGCTATCAACCAGAAGTTGAAACTTGAGAGGTATCAAGAGCTCAAGGGGGTGGTGCGCTTGATGGGACGGACAATATCTTTGCAAGAAAAACTTTCTTCCGATGAATATGATGGACTGTTTAGTGTGATTGGCGACTATGTTTATGCTCTTGACACGCTTGACCATTATGATTATCAAGACTTGTCAATAGATAAAATTACTAATTCATGTAATTTTCGTGCGACATACGAAAATGCTATGGAAGTGATCGGGCGCCTGAAGGAAAAGTTTGGAGGTAGTGCCTTGTTTGCCAACGAAAAAGATGATTCATTCAAAAGCTCAATTGGTCAGATTTATCAAACTTTTGATGGGGTAGACTTGTATCCAAGTGTGGAAGAAAAAGCTGCAATGTTGCTATATTTGGTCGTGAAAAATCATTCGTTCAGCGACGGAAATAAGCGTATTGCTGCTATGCTGTTTTTGTGGTTTCTGCACAACAATGGCGTTCTTTATGGGGATGATGGACATAAGCGAATCGCCGACAACACTCTCGTCGCCATCACGCTGATGATAGCAGAAAGTCGTCCTGTAGAGAAGGATATTATTGTGAAAGTAGTGGTTAATCTTATCAATCAAAATAATCAATAATGACACGTAATAGCGATTACATTTCTCTAATTATGGGCTTGTTGGCGTTGATAATTTCGTTATCATTCTTCAACTGATTCCGTGGGGCACTTTAATGATAAACTGGCTGGGACATCTCTATATTATATGGTTAGTTATTGGTCTGTCACAATGTCGTTAGTAGTCTGCTTGATTATCTGTCGGAAATATAGAAAGAAAAAACAACCTAATAAAAAATAATATGGAACAAGAAGTGAAGCTCAACGCGCACAATAAGCAAGAGTTTCCTCCAATGCACACCGCAGAGCACATTCTCAACGGCACAATGGTGAAAATGTTTGACTGCGGTCGGGCAGTGAGTGCTCATGTGGAGCGCACCAAGTCGAAACTCGATTATGATTTTCCTCGCGAACTCACGGCAGAAGAAGTTGCCGCCGTTGAGGCCCGCGTCAACGAGGTGATTGCTGCCGATATGCCGGTCACTTACGAGTTTGTCTCTCAGCAAGATGTGGCGGAGCGGTTCGATTTGATGCGACTTCCAGATAATGCTTCCGAAACGGTGCGAATCGTGAGCATTGGCGACTACGACCACTGCCTGTGCGCTGGCACCCATGTGGAGCATACAGCCGAAATAGGCACCTTCCGCATTTCAAGCACTCGGTTTAAGGATGGGCGTTTGCGCATCGTTTTCCGCCTTGGTTGAAAATAGGATTGGCGTTTCGCAAAAAATCATTATTTTTGCATATCAGATTTTTACGGTAATTTTATGATGAAGAAAATTCTATTTATTTTTTGTGCCATTTTGCTGGCCTTGCCATCGAAGGCTGTCCTGAGCGAAAAAAACCTTGATGAGGCGCTGAAGGTGCTCCGTGGCGAACTTGAGCAGGCTATCAAAAAGCAGCAGCAGAATATGGCACATTATAAGCAATATAATGAAAGCCAAAAGCTGACGCTGAAGGAAACGATGGAGCACTGCGGTGAAGTGTCGTTGATGCTATATTCGCAAAACCAAGACTATGTGTTCGACCTCACTTACGCTTGTAATGAGGCCACACAGCTCTACCGCGATTTTACCACGACCAACAAAAAACCGTACGACCTTATCAATGCGCGAATGAACAACGAACTTCAGCGCTATGATGGCTTGATTTTTAGCTTAAAATGCTTGCCGCCAGCGCTGATTGAATTCAAAGGGAAGCGTAAGTTCCACACTCCCGACACGCTTTCGCTCGCAGCTCAGGCCGATCGTGCTGCCTGTATCAAATATGCTATGAAACTTCGGGATAATATCGAGCAATCTCAAAGTATGATTACGGCCGACAGTACCGCTTTCGCGCGCGTGTCGGCTATTTTGGGTAAACTTGATGAATATGCGAAGAAGCGCTACGATGATATCCAAAGTTCGATTTTCCGTAATAATGGAAGCAACTATTTCGTGATTTTAGGCAACCTCAAGCGTAATGTGGCTCGCGCCATGCTTGATGTGTCGAATAAATACAATTTGGGCAACGAACACCGCTTCGCTAAGAGTCAATGGCGTGGCTCTGTGATTATTGGCTTCGTTGGCTTCGTGGTGTTCTACCTCGTTTTGTCGCTTCTGCTGGGCTATCTGCTGGTGCGTGTTCTTTATCATTTCTTGAAGCGAATGAAGTGGGCAACCGCTGCCACTGACGAGATTCGCGCTGCGCGAATAGCCAAGATGAATAAAATCAAGCCGGCAATCATGGTTGCATTTGCTGCGTTGATTTTTGTTGTCACTATCATGGTGCTCAATCGCCATCTCTACAACAACTTTTTCATCATGGCGTCGCACCTTCTGGTCGATTATGCGATGCTGCTGGTGGCTATCACTTTCTCGTTGTTGCTCCGTTTGCGTTACAACCAGATGTCGCATGGTTTTCGCGTGTATATGCCAATGCTGGTTTTGGGCTTGGTCATTATATTGTTCCGTATCGTGTTCATCCCAAACAGCGTTGTCAATCTCATTTTCCCTCCTGTCGTTCTGCTCTTTCTTGTTTGGCAATGGCGGGCTGTCCGTAAGCACACAGGCAAGTTGCGACAGAGCGAAATCATTGTTGGTGAGGTAGAGCCTGACGCCGATGGTGATGACGACGACGACGATGACGACGACGACGATGGTCTCCTTGAAGAAGAAAGCGAGGCTAAAGAGCGAAGAAAAGAACGTGCCATCAAAAAGCAGATTGAAGGTCTTGTTGCCGACGATACACTGGTGGCGAAAGGGCTGGCTTCCATTCTCAGAGTTCGCAAGAAGAAACCATCGGATAGTGATGTCAGCGATCCGCTCTCCGAACACAATAAATTGCCACACACCGACCTCGTTTATGCTTGGCTGTCTTTTGCTGTAATTCTGGTTGCCACGTTGCTTACATGGTCGGGACGTACATTGATGTCGGTTGAGGTGGTGATTTGGTGGCTGTTCCAGCTCACGGCCATTCAGGCCTTGATTGCAGTATTCCGTTTGCTGGATATTTACGAAAAAGCGCGCCTTTACGACTCGCTGCGCGACAGCGGAACAAAAGTCAGCGAAATTGCCAAAGGACTACGGGAGGGCGACTATGTCACTCGCACATGGTTCTTCGATTTCGTACACATGGCGCTTGTGCCTATCACCGGAGCATATACTTTATTGATTAGCTTCTGGCTCGCAGCCGATGTCTTTAATCTCGCCGACACCTGTCGCGACTTTTTCCTGTATAATTTCGTCGACATTCCAAATGTCGTACAATTGTCTATCGCTAAGTTAGTCGTCATCGCGGCTTCCTTCTTCGTCTTCCGATATCTCAACTATCTCTTTAAGGCGCTTTTCAGAATCTATAGCTATCGACGCCACCGACTCAAGACCGGTAAAGAAAAAGTACGCACCAACGAAATCAACCTCACCTTGGGATATAATGTGATTGGCATTCTCGTTTGGGGCCTTTTCGTGATTCTGGCTTTCATTTTGCTCAAGATTCCAAAATCTGGCATTTCGCTCGTCACGGCTGGTTTGGCAACCGGTATCGGTTTTGCGATGAAGGACTTGCTCAACAACTTCTTCTACGGTATTTCGCTCATGGCCGGACGCCTTCGTGTGGGCGACTGGATTGAGTGCGATGGCGTGCAGGGTAAGGTGGAGAGCATCACATATCAAAGTGTGCAAGTCATTACCACTGACAACTGTGTGATGTCGTTCTTGAACTCCACTTTGTTTGCCAACAATTTCCGAAACCTCACGCGCAACAATTCCTATGAATTGATAAAAGTGCCTGTTGGCGTTGCCTATGGGGCCAACGTAGAGCATGTGCGTAAGGTATTGCGCGAAGCGCTGCTTGAATTGCAATTCACCGACAAGTATGGCCGCAATGTGATGGACATGAACAACGGGCACGATGTTTTGGTGATGTTCGACAGTTTTGGCGACAGCAGTGTAAACTTAAATGTAGCCATTTGGGTGCTTGTGGTTGAGAAAATCAAATTTGTTGCTCGTGTGAAAGAAGTGATTTATCAAACCCTGCAAGCCAACAACATCGAAATTCCATTCCCGCAGCAGGATGTTTATATCAAAGAAATTCCTGCCGAGCAAAAGGAATAAGCAAAAGAAACAATCATCCTTATATATATAATGTGTGTGGGCGCCACCCGGCATCCCCACACACATATTTTTTGCGCCCTCCAAAAAATCCCACACCAAAAAAGCCGCCGTTCCCGCCGGTTTTCCGGCGGGTAATTCGCAAATTCCCCTTTTGCTCTTGACTTCCCGCCCTCCATCCCTTATCTTCGCGCCCAAAAACCAAATCGACACAGCCATGACCACAACCCAATTCCAGTTCGAAGTCGCCT
>JAKSMA010000250.1 GCA_024400895.1 Muribaculaceae bacterium
AAAAGCAGGCGCGTGCTTTCAAAAGCGTCATCAAACTGGATAAGAATTTCCACATTTACATTCACGGCAATCGCGATTTAATCGAACAAGGCGAAGACGAAAAGGGGAAGTTTTACAAGGTGTATTATAATAAGGAACTGTAGGGACGCACCGCATGCCTCCGCTAACCGAAAACGAAAGCACTGGCAATTGCATAGTGCGCTTCTTGCATTTATGTTGATTTTATTTGTGGGAGATTTGTGACCTGTACATCGCTGCCTGGCATTGCGAAACCATCTGTTTGCGTATCGAGCCGCATGGCAGTGTACCTCTACACGCAAATGATTCTTAAATAACAAACGGCATCTAAGGTAAAAAATGTAATTTTGCGGTTGATATGAATTTGATAAGGAATGAAAAATAAAAAAATCCCCCGACTGAATTACTTACTAACTTCCTATTTATTAGGCATTATCATTTTCACGCTGTTTCGTGTTGTCAATACATTAGTGTATTGCAACGGCTGCGAAAACTGGCCTGATTTTGAAGGCTTATATCCAAAAGCTCTGCTAATGGGTTGGCGTTTCGACACGGTGATAAGCTGCTATTTCCTGGCATTGCCCGCCTTGATGCTTATTGTGGCCGAGCTGGCACACATACGATCAAAGGTCTATCATCAAATTATTCATCACATCATCGTGACGTTCTACATTGTTGGATTTCTGGCCTGTGCCGCCGACATACCGTTCTTCAACACCTTCTTCATCCGATTAGATGCTGTGGCAACCCAAGAGGCCGATTCCATAGGAATCATTGCCAATATGATTGTTTCAGAACCACGGTATATTGCTTTTCTTTTTGCATTTTTGGCTGTTGCCGCAGGCTATTGGTTTGCCATGCGGAGCATTTACCGCCACACGTTGCGCAACAATCTCGACACCTTTGCACCATTAGGCTGGGCCATAGTGGTAAGTCTGCTGTTGGCCTTGGCCATATTTGCGGGTATGCGTGGCCGACTGAACAAAAAAAGCCCCATACGTGTCGGAACGGCATACTTCTGTAGCGATCCATTTCTCAATCAGATAGGACTCAATCCCGTATTCACTTTTATCAAGAGTGCCGAAGAGTTGAACAAAAGCGTCAATAAGCCACTCGACCTGACCGATTCAGCCTCGGCAGAAGCTGTTTACCAAGCTGAACATAATAGTCCTGCTGATAGTACCCTGATGCTTGCTGGCCTTACAGCACCATTGCCTGAAGGCACTAACGTTGTAATGGTGATTATGGAGTCGATGACGGCTGAAAAAACTTGTCTGGCAGAAAGCAGCAGCATAGGTTCACTAACACCAGTTTTGGATAGTCTGATGGCTAACGGATTGGTTTTCACACGCACTTATTCGGCTGGCATTCACACATATAATGGGATTTATTCTTCCTTGTACTCACATCCGGCCCTGTTAGCCCGACACACTATGAAACATACTATCGTTCCTCAGATGGATGGTCTGCCTCAACAACTGAAAAAAGCGGGTTATAGTACGGCTTATCTGATGACTCACGATGAGAATTTCGACAACATGCAGGGATTTCTTTACAGTAATGCTTTCGACAGCGTGATTGGTCAATCGTACTATCCGAAAAACGAAATCATAGGCACTTGGGGCATTCCCGATCATGTATTGATGCGCCACGCCGTAGAGCATTGCAACAGTGTGGCCAAAGACGGACCTTTCTTAACCGTCATCATGACTTGTAGTGACCACACACCTTATTATCTGCCCGACGATATCGACTTTCATCCTTCCACTTCAAAAATAGAGACACAGATGGTGGAATATGCCGACTATTCTATTGGTGAACTGATGCGCATGGCACGGCAGCAACCATGGTTTGACAATACGGTTTTCGTATTCATAGCCGACCATGGACAAGTATGGGGCTCAAGCAAATACGATATGCCTCTGTCCTATCATCATGTGCCGATGCTGTTTTATTATCCAGGCAAGATAACACCTTCGCGTTACGATGGACTGGCGCTTCAGATTGACCTTGGTCCAACTTTGCTTGGCATGATGCCTTTCACTTCCTCAAACAACACTTGTGGACTTGATTTGCTCCGGCAACCCAGAAAGTTCGCCTATTTCAGTTCCGATGACAAGATTGGCGTAATGGACGAGGAATATTTCTATGTGTACCGTGTGACTGACAAAGATGGCAAATTGTACCATTATGCCATTGGCCAGACAGATGATGCATCCGCTTTGCTGCCCCAACGTGTTGATTCAATGCGCCAATATGTTTTTGGAATGTTGCAATGGTCCTTCAACAAAATAAATGAAAGGATGATGATTAAGGAAAAGGAAGAAAGTGAGGAGTGAGGAATTAGGAGTTAGGAGTATTTAGCTCCCTGAGCTTGTCGAAAGGAATTTCCTTAGGTGAGAGGTGATATTTTTCACACCAATTCATTTTTATCCCTGAGTTTTATTCTATAAAAACTTGTAATTCAAATAAAAATATCTACTTTTGCAAATTAAATTATTTGTAATTTACAAATTTGTAAATTTTAAACTATGAAGTTTTACGATAGGGAAACCGAATTACAGGAACTGCACCGATTGGACGATTTGTCGCATTCCGTCTCACAATTCACGGTGCTGATAGGCCGCCGCCGCACGGGAAAGACAACCTTGCTTGTAAAGGCTTTTGAACACAGGAAATACTTGTATTGCTTTGTCGGGAAAAAGTCGGAAC
>JAKSMA010000251.1 GCA_024400895.1 Muribaculaceae bacterium
CTACACCGAAGAATGGGCTGAGTTTGTACTACGCAATCGCGACAGAAAAACATCACAACCATTTCACGACTACGACATCATTTTTGGACCTATTGCCGACGATGGCGTTGTGCGGCAGATGCGTAGGTATGAGATGGGGGCTATCACTCTTAAAGAGTTGATGCAGGAATTACAATATTCACCAAAGATAACCTTTCAATACTTCTTTGGAAGCGAGAAAGCACTCGAAAAATTGAAATTCTTATGCTGACAGAAGGACAGATACAATGCATGAAAGAGGACTTGACCATTGCTTTGGCTCAGATTCTTATTGAAGAGCAGCATTTCTCTGTGGAGGAAGCCTTGAGTGTTGTGTACAATTCTATTACGTTTCGAAACCTTCAGAATACCGCCACTGGTTATTATTATCAAAGTGTGGGCTATCTCTACAGTGATTTGCAAGCTGAACTTTCTGCTGAAGACTGAAATTCAACAAAAAATTACATTAGGGCATGGATGAGATTTTAGCTCATCATTGTGTCAGGATTGTGCTATGCCAGAACGAGCAAAGTGGTTCCGATGTGAGAGAAACATAATACAAAATGCCTATGAGAAACAAAGTATTGCTATTTCTTCCTAATGGTCTTTCTGGGTTAATTCTTGATTCTTTTTTAAACACTCTTGCCATAGTGGTATTGTTTGATGTGAAAGCATTGTTCTGGTGTTTTCGTCACGTTGCTGATGTGGAATGTTTGTTGGGTAGTATAAGAAGATTTATGATAGTTAAAATGTTGATTTCGTTTGCTTTTTTATGCAAAAATGCTTTTCTTTGTGAATTTAGTACACTATTTGGGTAAAATATTATTTTGGGCAATGAATTATAGAAAAATTCTTTCACTTATTATATGCTTATTGGGCGTTTTCACAGCAAGCGCCTACGAGAAACTTTCTGTTTCCACTCAGGCATTTCTCGACAATCGCTCAGCTTTCCCCACCGAGATGAAGCGCCATGCTGCCGTCTCTCAAGTTAAAGGACAGGAGATGTTGGATGTGTTTATTTCGATGAAGGACACGCACAACACGGGACGGATAGAAGCACTTGGTGGTGTGATAGGAGCTCGGTTCACAGACATTGTGACTGCGAAAGTGCCCGTTTCACAACTCGAAGCTATCGCAGCCTTAAGCGAAGTGGAGCAGGTGTCGATAGCAGAAGTGATGGAGGCAGATGTGGATTCCACTCGTTCAATCACTTCTGTGAACTATGTAGCTGAAGGTCTGCGCCACGGGTTGCCTGCAAACTACGATGGTAAAGGTGTGGTATTTGGCATTATCGACACTGGTATCGACTTCAATCATGCTGCATTCCTGGATTCATTGGGGAATAGCCGCATCAAGCGACTCTATATGCCAAGCAATGAAAAAGGCACAAAAGTGGTGATTGATGACACCGCTCTCCCTGGCTCGGAGTTTGATTCTTCCAATATTCATAGCTTGACGACCGACTACACTGCCAGTGCTCATGGCAGTCACACTGCGTTTATCGGTGCAGGCTCTCCAAATGGCCCATATTCGGGTATGGCACCAGGTGCTGACATTGTGATGTGTGCATTGGCCAACGACAATTCTGATGTGAATGTTGCCAACAGTTTGAAATACATTACTCAATATGCAAAGAGTGTGGGTAAGCCTTGTGTGATTAGTGTGAGCATTGGCATGCGAAAAGGTCCTCACGACGGGTCAAGCAAAATCTGTCAGATTTATGATGAGGTGGGCGCCAATGATGCAGTGATTTGTCTGTCGGCTGGAAACCTTGGTGGTCAACGCCGTCAGATTCATCATAAATTCACCGGACTGAACACTGCCTCAAATCCGACCTGTGGCTCGTATGTGGGTGGTACTCAGCAAGCGGGCTATATTGCGAATTTCTCCATCGACACTTGGAGCCGCAGCCGTTCGGCGGTGGGGGTGAAATACATTTTGATTGACCCCGACGACAATTCCATTTTCTACGAAACCGCCATCATGAAGGCTTATACCTATCATTACATAGGCCCAGGCAACGAATCGAAGCGTGGCTATAACGCCTTCTTGTCGCAATATTTCTCGGGAAAAATTGGCGTGTGGGTGACCACAGAAAGCAACGGCCATATCGAAACCTACAGCGAAGTTTCGCTTAAGCCATTGAACTCGAGCGTGAAGGCTTATAAGGTGGGCATACAGTTCTATGGAGCAAATGGGGTGGAGTTCGACTCCTGGATGAATTCCGACCATGAATTTGCGTGGCATCCTCAGGTGGGCAACTATAAATTTGTGGCTGGCACCGACTCTTGTAGCATCAATGATAACGTAACCGGTAAGCATACTATTTCGGTAGGCAACTTTGTGGGCCGTAATCGCTATCAATCACTTGCCGGAAAAGAAATGTTTTCACCTCTATTTGAAGAAGGTAAAATTTATCCTTCTTCAAGTTATGGCATCGCGCCAAACGGTAATTCTTATCCATTTGTGGCTGCACCAGGATTTTTCGTCATCAGTGCCTACAATGGCTACAACTATTTGGCTACGCCATCTATCAACACCGCCTACTCAAAATTAAACCCCACTACCGGGCGCACCGACTATTGGGGCTCAATGAGTGGCTCTTCGATGGCGACTCCT
>JAKSMA010000252.1 GCA_024400895.1 Muribaculaceae bacterium
TGATGATATCTTGGCCGCGGACCTCCATCACGGCATCTTCGTGGTCGTATGTCACTTCGGGCATATTTTCCAATTCTTTGAGTTTATGATAGGCTTTCCAATAGCGCAACTCGTTGAATAGCAAAAGGCCCTTGACCCCTACCATCAGCAAGGCAAACACGATGGCGAATTTCGATTTGAGTAGCATCAGCGCCACCAATATCACCAACTCCCACCCCGTGCGGAAGCGCATCTGCATGGGATTGAAGAAATAGCGCACCACCTCTCCCCTACTCTCCATCTGCTGAATCATCCGCAGCGAGCCTTCCCAGCCCTTGGGTTCATCTGAGTGGCGATAATGATACCTTGCACGATAAACAGAGAACAACCCGCCCAAAGCCACCGCAGCACTAATCACCTTCATTTTCATCACATCATCACCCGTTGTTGGCAAAACAAACATCACCAACGCGCAGGCGAAGACAATCGAACCCGCGACCATACCAAAATAGCAAAACGTCTTATTCATGTCATCAAAATTTCCCTAACTAACGAAAAAAAAACGATTATTGCGCGAGAACAATGATTTGAAAACAAAACTAATCGCTCACTTCATCATTTATTTCCCATGACTTGACAATCCTAGGAGAGTCCTGTTTGTCCGAAGGAACTGACCATTGTGGTACATATTTGGGAGCAAATTGCTCTTGCCTCTTTATCTCAGCTTTTTCCTCTTTACTCATCACGCGCACTGCCGTGCCATAAGCATAACATTCGAAGCAGTGAGTTTCAACACCATGGCTACCACCACTTATATCCAGTAGTGGTTGAACATGAAGCCCAACAACCGCATTCGCCCATACACCATTGACATTAATCTTATCAGCGGCCTCGGATATTCCTTTTTGGATTTCATTAATATCGTTTGGCAGCTCCATTCCAACCAAACCCAGATAAGCCACAATATCATATCCTTCAATTTGCTGTGTTGTAGTAATTATCATATATCTAACAAAGTTATTTAACGTAAATTGTATTCATATACCCTTTAAAGACAAATGCATTTCTCATGGCTTGGAGTCCATAACGAAGGTCTATATACCAGAAAGATTTTTTTCATAACGATATTTTATTTTATGTAACAATACTTCATATTTAAATCTGCCAAGACTAGGTATTAGCCCCAAATCTTTGTAACAATTATTTTGCAAAGATACAAAATTTTTCTGGTTCCGACAAGTTTTTTCCACACCAACTTTTCCGGATTCATGGAATAGCACGATTACCAGTAAATTACGGTTGTAATTTTATTATTTTACACACAATCTCGCATCCGAATTCAGCTTTCATATTTAGCACAAAACACTTTTGCGACTCGGCAATTTAAAGAATCTTGGATACTGAATTTTTGCAGTTATTAAAAAAGTTGTATCTTTGCATTTGCAATATCAGGACTATGGTTTCGAACCGAGTAAATCATTTAAATGTATACCAGCAAGATACGAAAAGCATGGAGATAGACACAACCAATATGTGTTCGCACTTGAAACAGCGACTATTGTCCCCCGAGGGAGACTACAATCATATCTGGTAGACTCTTGAGGCAGACGAAACACTGACGGCAGTGGTGAGAAGCAGGCAGCTGCACATCTACCGCAACGGAAAGAAAATCTTGGTGCTGGCCGGCAAAAGTCAGCCCAAAATCATCAGAGAAGATAGACTAAACGATTTATTATTGAAATAATGAAGCAGACATTCGACTATTTAGAAAACGTGACCTTTGCCGCCACAGTGTGCGATAAAGAGGGTATCGTACTGTATCAAAATTCCGTAGCACGCAAACGCGATGGCGATGTGACTGGCCAGAATCTTTACAATTGCCACGGAGAGAAATCGGCTGAGAAAATTCGCCAAATGATGGCCTCGGGGAGAAGCAACACCTACGAAATCATCCACCACGGCCAGCACTACCTCATCCACCACACACCTTGGTTTTCTGAGCCCGGCGGAGAATTGAGCGGACTGATAGAGTTGGAAATCCCCATTCCGGAGAATCACCCCACATTCGACCGAGACAAAGCGTAGCGGATCCTCATCCCCGAGCAAAAGCATTTCACCAAGCCGGGAAATCAATCGCGCCTGGAATCAATCCATATATCCAAGCTAACAAGTTCACCTCATCTCAGCCCACAGTGCCTTCGCTCTTCCTTCGCTCTTCCTTCGCTCGCGGAAGAGTTTATTGAGCGAAGAAGAAATTCCTTTATCAACCTTGTGATTCCTGTAGGATTAAGTTCCTTGATCCTGGCCCTGGCGAGGGCCAGTCTTACAAACACAAAAAAAATAATCACGCTTAAGTAAACTTGGCGTGATTATCATTTTTTGTGTTTGTGACTCCTGCAGGATTCAAACCTGCAACCTTTTGATCCGTAGTCAAATGCTCTATTCAGTTGAGCTAAGGAGCCAGCATAATTACCAGTGTCGAGAGGAACCAATATCGCCAGATTGCACTGGGAGCGATAAACGGGACTCGAACCCGCGACCCTCGGCTTGGGAAGCCAATGCTCT
>JAKSMA010000253.1 GCA_024400895.1 Muribaculaceae bacterium
AATCTCTAACTTCTAACCTCTAATTTCTTGCTTCTTTTTTGAGGATGAGGAGGGTGACGGAGGTGACGATGCAGAGGAAACTCAATGCTATCACCACGGTGAGTGGCTCGCCAAACACGCACACGCCTACTATCATGGCTGTAAGTGGCTCAAGGGCGCCTAATATGCTGGTCAAGGTGCTGCCGATGTGGCGCAGACCGAGAATCAAGGTGAGGTTGCTCACCGCTGTGGGAATGAGCGCCAATAGCATGAGGTTTATGCCCACTTCCACATTTGGAATGGGCTGAATGCCAGAGGAAAACAGCGCCCATATTACCAAATAGACAACGCTGAATACGAACACCCAGAAAGTGAGCGACAGGCTCTCCACTTCGTCGACTTTGAACACCGGCACAAGCACCAAATATATGGCGTAGGTAAGGCCGGCCATGAGTTCGATGCCTAAACCCAAGAATGAGAAATCGTGGAAGTCGGCGGGATTCATTCCCGAGAGTCCCATCACACCCAATATCGCCAGCACGATGGCAATGGCTACTCGCCATGTGAGGCGTTCGTGGAAAAACATCATCATCATTAGGCAAGTGAACACGGGATAGGAAAACTGAATGGTGGTGGCAGGACCCGATGGCATGAAATTATAGCCATAAATCAAGGTGACGGCACCAGCCATGCTGAAGAATGCCAGCACCGCAATGCGCCAAAATTGCGGCCAAGTGATATTGAGGCTCACCCTCATCAATGCCATACCCAAAAGAATGAATATGGAGCCGATGCCGAATCGGTAAATCAAGACCGACTGCGTAAGTATCCCGGCTTTCATGGCTGGCAAAGAGAATAAGGGTATCAGTCCAAAGGTGGCGGACGACACCATTGCAGAAACAAGACCTTTCACTCTATTTTTTTGCATATTCTCTTCGCGATAAAAATTTTGGTTGTGTACACTTCACACACAACCAAATAACATATTATCAAATCACTTCATTCGCAAGGCTTTCAGAAGCACTGGCTCCATCACGAGGCGATAGCCATCTGCAGTGGGGTGAACGCCGTCGGTTGAATATTTGGGGTTGAGTTCACGCACTTCGCCATACACCATTGGAGTGTAGTAGTCGATGTAGGGCAATCCTTGCTTCTTTGCATACTTCTGGATACGAGCGTTGAGGCTTGCAATCTTTTCCTGTATATTGGTCTTGTCGGATGCCCAATACATACATTTTGAGGGCAATACCGACGACAGATAAACTTTAATTTTGTTGGCTTTCGCTATTTCCACCATCGACATGATGGTGCCCATAGTATTGTCTTCGTTGTAAGGGCCACCACCGTTTTCGGCGATGTCGTTAGTGCCGCAGTTGATAACCACAGCCTTTGGGTGCAGATTCACCACATCTTCGCGGAAGCGAACCAACATTTGGTATGAGGTCTGGCCGCTGATGCCTCTTGGCACGAGGTGTGTGTGCTGCGCGAAAAATTCCGAGTGAAACTTTGGCCAGTTGTCGGTAATGGAATTACCCAAAAGCACCACGCGAGCGGGGTCGGCAGGTGCGGCGAGGAGTTTTTCATTGTCGGCTGCATATCTTGCAATGCCGGTCCATTTGTCTTGAGCTGTCGCAGAAACTGTGCTCAACACAGCCACTGCAACGATAGTCAACATGTTTAATAATCTTTTCTTCATTGTTTAATTTTGTAATATTAATGTGTATTCATTCAAAGAAATAGCAACAGAATCACTTGCGCCAAAATCACACGGGAGAACATACATAGCGGATACACCGTAGTATAGGCCACCGAAGCACGGTCGCTCTTGAGCGTGTCGCGGGCATAATCGAGCGCCATCGGGTTGGCCATGGCACCGCTAAGCATACCGCTGATAGTGGCAAAATCAAGGTGCATCATCTTCAGCGCCACCACTCCTACGATGAGCACAGGAATCACAGTGAGGGCAAAGCCCGTAATAATCCACATCACGCCTTCGGGGCGCATCACTGTGGAGAAGAAATCGGCGCCGGAAAGCAAACCCAGGCATGCCAGATATAACGACAGGCCCAAGCGACGCATCATCAGGTTGGCACTCTGCGTGGTGTAGGTGACCATGTGCAGGCGAGGGCCAAATGTACCCATCAGAATACCTGCAATAATCGGTCCGCCAGCCAAGCCCAAGCGAACTGGGGCTGATATACCGGGCAGCGCTATCGGAATCAGACCGAGCAGCAACCCCATCGACAAACCGATAAAGATTGATATCAGGTTGGGCTCATCGAGATCGGCTACAATGTTGCCCATGAATTTTTCCACATTTTTAATAGCGGCCTCCTCCCCTACTACGGTAATACGGTCGCCAAGCTGAATACGCAAATCGGGAGTGGCCAGCAATTTCATGCCGCTACGGTAGATGCGAGTCACATTCACGCCATAGTGATTGCGCAACTTGAGCGCCCCCAGCCGCTTGCCATTGATACCGGGCTTGGTCACCACGATGCGGCGTGAAATCAGGCGACTGTCGATGGC